>DATKPX010000419.1:0-7103 GCA_035523855.1 Allostellaceae bacterium | reverse complement strand
GTGTCGAGGCCGGCTGCCGCGAGGCGCTGGCCGCGGCGAAGGCGATGTCCGAGCGGCTCGAGCACCTGAACCGGACGCTCTCCCAGGATCTGCCGGCGCCGCTCCGGATCGGCATCGGCATCCATACCGGCCCGGCGATCGTCGGCGAGATGGGCTACGGCCACGCGGTCTCGGTGACCGCGGTCGGCGACAGCGTCAACACCGCAAGCCGCCTCGAGGGGCTCACCAAGACCTATGACTCCGAGCTGGTGGTCTCCGAGGCGGTGGTGACGCGCGCCGGCGTCGATCTCGACGCGGCGCCCCGCCACGAGATCGAGATCCGCGGCCGCGTCGAGAAGCTCGCGGTGCGCCTCCTCGCCAGCGCCCGCGACCTGCCCGACCTCGCCGCCGCTCGTCGGCCCGCCGCGCCGACGCCCGAGCGGGTGGTTGCGTCCTGAGGCCATCGATTGACGCGTCGTCGTGCCGCCGCTAGTCTCCCTTTCCATGACCATCGCGCGCGTCTTCCGCACCGAGAACAACCGAAAGCCCGGGCTGCTGCCGGGGCTTGTGGAGACCGCTGCGCGCTGACGCGATCATCGCGCGACTGATCCCAAGGCCCCGCCGGCAACGGACGGGGCTTTTTCATGCCTGATGCCTCTCCCTTGCCGGCGGTGCCGCAACCCCAGGAGAGGACCCATGTCAGCATCGCACACCGCTTCCGACCGACGACCGCTCGAGGGCATCTGGCTGCCGCTGGTGACGCCGTTCCGCGACGGCGCCCTCGACAGTGACGCGCTCGCCGGGCTCATCCGGCACTACCTGGCGACGCCGATCGCCGGCCTCATCCTCGCCGCCACCACCGGCGAGGGGCTGACGCTCGAGCCCTGGGAAACCGAGCGGCTGGTGAAGCTCGCGGCCCAGGCGGTGGAGGGCAAGGTCCCGCTCTATCTCGGGCTTTCCGGCAGCGACACCGGCAAGATGGCGAAGGCGATCGCCCAGATGCAGGACTGGCCGGTCGACGGCTATCTGATTGCCTGCCCCTATTACACGCGTCCCTCCCAGGAGGGACTTTACCGGCATTTCGCCGCGCTTGCCGAGGCAAGCTGCAAGCCGATCGTCCTCTACAACATCCCCTACCGGACCGGCGTCAACCTCGCCAACGAGACCGTGCTGCGGCTTGCCGAGTTCGACCGCATCGTCGGCATCAAGGACTGCTGCGCAGTGGCAGCGCAGAGCTTCGATCTCCTGCGCGACCGGCCGCAGCGCTTCGCCGTGCTGACCGGTGAGGACGCGCTGTTCTTCTCGGCGGTGGCTCAGGGCGCCGATGGCGGCATCCTCGCTTCCGCCCATGCGGGGCCCGCCGGCTTCGCTGCGGTGCGCGCCGACCTCCTCGCCGGCAATCGCGCCGGCGCGCTCCGGCTCTGGAGCGAGCTCGTCGACATCGTGGCGCTGCTCTTCGCCGAGCCGAGCCCGGCGCCGATCAAG
This sequence comes from Allostellaceae bacterium, assembly GCA_035523855.1. GTDB lineage: Bacteria > Pseudomonadota > Alphaproteobacteria > ATCC43930 > CGMCC-115725 > DASZHJ01. The sequence goes on along the minus strand of DATKPX010000419.1, from coordinate 5,639 downwards.
TACTGGCTGTGGCGCACGGGCCTGCTGCCTTCGCCGGAAGTCCGGTTGCCGATGGTGGGGGTGAGCGACGGACTGGCGCGGCGGATCACCGCGGCGGTGGAGCGCTCGGTGCTGCAGAAGGCGAGCTGACGGCGCGCATTTAGAGCAGGCGCTCGATCTCTTCGACGATTTCCGGCGCCTGCGGCTTCACCGCCGAGGGCCAGGCGCCGGCGAGAGTGCCGTCGGGCGCCAGCAGGTATTTGTGGAAGTTCCAGCGCGGCACGCCGCCCTCGCCGAGCTCCGCCGCGATCCAGCGATAGAAGGGATGCGCGTCGCCGCCGATCACGCGCTCCTTGCCGGCGATCGGGAAGCTCACATGGTAGGTGGCGCAGAATTTCTGGATCTCCTGCGCGCTGCCCGGTTCCTGGGCGCCGAAATCGTTGGAGGGGATGGCGAGCACGATCAGGCCGCGGTCGCGATAGCGCCGGTAGAGCGCCTCGAGATCCGTGTATTGCGGCGTGTAGCCGCAGAAGGAGGCGGTGTTCACCACCAGCACCGGCTTGCCGCGGAAGCCCGCGAGCGGCAGCGCGCCGCCGTCGATGCCGGTGAAGACGAAGGCGTGCGCGCCCGCCTGAGGTGCTTCAGCCATAGCGCTCCTCGGTCCAGGGATCGCCGTGCATGTGATAGCCGTGCTGCTCCCAGAATCCGGCGCGGTCCTCCGCCATGAAGGTGATGCGGCGGATCCACTTCGCGCTCTTCCAGAAATAGAGCTTCGGCACGATGGCGCGCACGGGGCCGCCATGGTCGCGGGAGATCGGCTTGCCCTGCCAGGAATGCGCCAGCAGGACATCATCGTCGTCGAAATCGGCGAGCGGCAGGTTGGTCGTGTAGTCGTCATAGCTGGTGAACAGCAGGAATTTTGCCTCCGGCTTCGGCCTCGCCGCGGCGAGCAGATGCTTCGCCGAGACCCCGTCCCAGCGGTTGTCGTAGCGTGACCACTGGGTGACGCAGTGGATGTCGGAGACGTCGCGGGTCTGCGGCTGGGCACGGAAGCTCTCCCAATCCCAGCTCACGGGATTCTCTACCAGGCCGTCCACCTCGAGCTTCCAGCGGTCGAGCGGCACGTCGGGCTGGATGCCGAGGTCGAGGATCGGCCAGTTCTCCACCTGACGCTGGCCGGGCGGCAGGCGCGCGGCATCGGGGCGGGCGCGGCGGCCGGTGAGGAGGCGGCCCTCGCGGGCCCAGCGCTCCTTGCTCTCCACCAGCTTCCGGCGCACCTGGCCCAGGAGTCCGTCCTTGCCGTCATCCGCCATCGATCCCATCCCGGCTCGCCGATCGCTCTCCTTCAAGATAGGGATTCCGCCGGCGCGGTACAGGGGGATGTCCTATCGCTGGCATTCTCGGGTTGCGCCTCTCGCCGGGACCGGGCATGACTGCGGCCCGCTTTCCCCCGCAAATCGATTCGGTTCCGTGCCGGCAACCCTGCTTTACCTCATCAAAGGCATCGTCGTCGGCATGGTGATCGCGGTGCCCGTGGGGCCGGTGGGCGTGCTCTGCGTGCGGCGCACCTTCTTCGAGGGCGCGCTCTTCGGCGTCGTCTCCGGCCTCGGCGCCGCGGTCGCCGACGTGATCTTCGGCATCATCGCCGGTCTCGGCCTGACCGTGGTCCGGGACTGGCTGCTGGGCTATCAGGAACCGCTGGGCGCCCTCGGCGGGCTCTATCTCCTCTTCGTCGGCACGCGGGCCTTCCTGCGCGGCGGCCGCGAGGAGCCGCAGCCGATCACCGGCGAGAATCTCGCCGCCGCCTTCGCCTCCACCTTCGCCCTCACCATTGTCAACCCTGTCACCATCCTCGCTTTCGCCGCGATCTTCGCCAAGGTGGGCTTCGAGCGTGAGCATGTGGGCCTCATCGAGATTTGGGTGATGGTGGGCGGCGTGTTCCTGGGCTCACTGCTCTGGTGGCTCGGCCTCAGCTTCGGCATCGCCGCGCTCCGACGCTTCGCCCACATCACCCAGATCGCCTGGGTGAACCGCGTTGCCGGCACCGTCCTGGTGCTGTCCGGGCTCGGGCTGCTGGTGAGCGTCGTGCTCAACCTGGCGGGCGTCGATCTCTAGCGTCCGGCGCGGCCGGGAAACGGCTCCAGCCGCAAGACTTGGCGCCTGCGGGGTGGCGCGGGTAAGCTCCCGCGCCATGTCGATCCCGGCGATAGTCCGCATGCTCCTGACGGCGGCGCTGCTCGCGGTCTTGCCCGCGCTGTCGCCGGTGCCGGCCGCCGCGCAGGGAGCGCCGCCACCCGCCAGCCCGCCGCCGGCGGGCGTCAGCGTCGACGACCTCCAGCGCCTCGTCGACACGCTGGAGAATGACCAGGATCGCGAGAAGCTGGTGCAGCAGCTGCGCACGCTGATCGCCGCCCAGCGCAGCGCCGCGCCACCGGCGGAAGCGCCGCCGCCCACCTTCGTCGGCCGGCTCTCCCAGGAGCTCGACGCGATCAGCGGCGAGATCCTTGCCACCGTCTCCGTCATCATCGATGCGCCGCGTCTCATTGCCTGGATCGAGATCCAGGCCGGCGACGAGGCGGCGCGGGCGCGCTGGGGCGAGGTTCTCCTCCATCTCCTGGTCGTCTTCGGCCTGGCCGTGGTGGCGGAGTTCGCGGCCCGGACCCTGCTCAGCCGACCGCGCCAGGCGCTGGCGGACCGCTCGAGCGAGCATGTGACGGTGCGCATCGTGCAGACCACGCTCCGCACGCTGCTCGACCTGCTGCCGATCGCCGCCTTCGCGGCCACGGCCTATCTGGTCCTGCCGCTGGTGCAGCCGCGGATCGCCACCGCGCGGGTGGCGGAGGTGATGATCCATGCGAGCGTGCTGGCGCGCGCGCTGCTGGTGCTGGCGCGCGGCGTGCTGTTGACCGCGCACGCGCCGACGACGCTCGCCGGCGTCGACACCGAAACGCGCACCTACCTCTATATCTGGTCGCGACGGTTCATCTCGTGGTCGGTCTATGGCTACGCGGTGGCGGAGGGCTCATGGTGGCTGGGCGTGCCCGGCGGCATCTATGCGACGCTGCTGAAGGCGGTGGCGCTGGTGCTGGCTGTCCTCGCCATCATCTTCGTGCTGCAGAACCGTCAGAGCATCGGCGGCTTCATCCGCGGCAAGCCGCCGGCGGAGGGTCCGGAGCGAGGGAAAAGCTGGCGCATCCTCCGCCATCGCCTCGCCGATACCTGGCACGTGCTGGCGGTCGTCTACATCATCGGCGTCTTCGCGGTCTATGCGCTGCAGGTTCCCGGCGGCTTCGGCTTCCTGCTGCGGGCGACGGTGCTGAGCGTGGTGCTGGTGGTGGGAGCGCGGCTGCTGGTGCGGCTGGTGGTGCGCCTCTCCGAGCGCGGCTTCGCCATCAAGCCGGAGCTGAAATCGCGGTTTCCCACCCTGGAGCGGCGCGCCAACCGCTACATCCCCGTGCTCTCCGCAGTGGCCTCGGTGGTGATCTATCTCTTCGCCCTCTTGGCGCTGCTGCAGGCCTGGGGCGTCGACACCTTCAGCTGGTTCGATTCCAGCATCGGCCGCCGGGTGACCAGCGCCGCCATCGCGATCGGCGCGGTGCTGGTGGTGGCGCTGGTGGCCTGGGAGATGTTCAGCTCGGCGATCGAGCGCTATCTCGCCGCCGTCGACGACGAGGGCCGGCCGATGGTGCGCAGCCCGCGCGCCCGCACGCTGCTGCCGCTGCTGCGTACGACCATGATGATCGTGCTGGCGGTGATGGTGGTGCTGATCGTGCTCTCCGAGGTCGGCGTCGACATCGCGCCACTGCTCGCCGGCGCCGGCATCGTCGGCCTCGCCATCGGCTTCGGCTCCCAGGCGCTGGTCAAGGACATCATCACCGGCCTCTTCATCCTGATCGAGGATACGCTGGCCGTGGGCGACGTCGTCGATGTCGGCGGCGACCACGCCGGCGTGGTGGAGGCGATCACCGTGCGCGCGATCAAGCTGCGCGACGGCACCGGCGCGATCCACACCGTACCATTCAGCTCCGTCACCTCGGTCAAGAACCAAACCCGCGACTTCGCCTATTACGTGATCGACGTGAAGGTCGCCTACCGCGAGGACACCGACGAGGTCATCGAGGTGCTGAAGGGCGTCTCGGAGGAGCTCAGGCAGGATCCGGCCTTCGGCTGGCTCATGCTGGCGCCGCTGGAGGTGATCGGCGTCGACCGTTTCGAGCCCGGGGCTGTCATCATCTCGATCCGCCTCAAGACCTCGGCGGCGCAGCAATGGACGGTCGGCCGCGAATTCAACCGCCGCATGAAGAAGGCCTTCGACGCCAACGGCATCTCGATGCCGTCCTCGCATCACACGCTCTATTTCGGCGCCGATCGCGGCGATCAGGCCTCGCCGATCCGGATTGCCGTGGAATCGCCGGCGCCGGAGGCGAAGCCGAAGGCGGCGGAGTCCTGAAACCGGCTTAGTCCTCGTCTCCGCGCGCCAGGCGCTCCACCGCCTCGATGTCCGGCGCTGACAGGACCCGCCGCGCGATCGCCAGCGAGAAGCCCGCGCGCGCCAGCGCTGCCAGATCCTTCTGCCGATGCGCCGCGCGGTCGCCGGTCTTGCGGTAGGGGCCGAGTCGCTTGCGGCGCGCCAGGATGCAGGCGGCGGCGAGGTCGCTGGCGCCGCTCTCCTCTGCCGCCACCCGCAGCGCATCCTCGACGAGCTCGGCGTCGACGCCCTTGGCGGCGAGGCGCTGGCGGATGCGATGGCGCGAGGTGCCGTGCCGGCCGAGGCTCTGCGCCTGCGCCTCCGCGTAGCGGCGGTCGTCGAGCAGGCCGGCCGCGAGGTAGCGTTCGACGAGACCGTCGATCGCCGCGTGCGCCGCCGCGGTGTCGACCTCCCCCGCCATCGATGCCCTGAGCACCCGGCGGCGCAGCACGCGGCGGAGCTGCGCGCTCGAGGCGGCGTAGCGCTGGAGATAGTGGAGCGCGGCATTCTCCAGCGCCGCGGGCGTGATGCCGGGCGCCGAGCGGCGGCGCGACCGTGTTCGAGTCTCTGGCAAGGCCATGCTCACGCAGCCTTTACTGGTCCCGCCGCCGGATGGCAACCCACGTATGACGAGGCAAGCCTTGCCATCGCCGGGATCGCGCACCTACAGTCCGCCGCCCCATGACCGAGAGTCTCCCCGCTGCCGCCCCGCCCCGCGTGCGCCGATTCGGCGCCGTCAACTGGGTCGGCTTGTGGACACTCTACGAGCGGGAGGTGCGGCGCTTCTTCAAGGTCTTCACCCAGACCGTCGCGGCGCCAGTGGTGACGACGCTGCTCTTCCTCACCATCTTCGTGCTGGCGCTCGGCGGCGGCGGCGCCAAGCAGCTCGGCGGCGTTCCCTATGTCGAGTTCCTGCTGCCGGGCCTGGTGATGATGGCGGTGATGCAGAACGCCTTCGCCAACACCTCCTCCTCGCTGATGCTGGCGAAGGTGCAGGGCAGCATCACCGACCTGCTGATGCCGCCGCTGAGCGCGCTGGAGCTGACCATCGGCATCGCCCTCGGCGGCGTCACCCGCGGCGTGGTGGTGGGTGTCGCGGTGGCGCTGTCGCTGCTGCCGCTGGTGCCCATCCATGTGGTCTCGGTCGCGGCCATCCTGTTCTACGGACTCTCCGCCTCGCTGCTGATGTCGC
>DATKPX010000418.1:0-8437 GCA_035523855.1 Allostellaceae bacterium | reverse complement strand
CGCCGGCGGGCGGCTGCGCATCCGCCAGCGTCGCATAGCGCGCGAGCTTCGCCGGGTCGGGCTTGTCGCTGTCGAGCACGGCGGCGATGTCGGCGATGCTGCGCGGCGGCGCCGCGAAGCCGGCGGCGGGAGCGGCGCTCTGCTGCTGCGCGACCGCGGGCCGGAGCGCGGCCAGCACGATGAGGAGGATTGTCGCGACGAGGCGCGCGCCTCGGCCGGCCGTCAGGCCGCTGCTGCCGACACTGCCCATGATCGGTCTCCATCCCTCCGCGGCGAGCGCCGCGTCCCGCTCCCGCTTGATAGCGGAAGGCGGAAGGGCGCGGAAGAGGCCCGCCCGAGGCCTGCATACCCCTGCACCGATGCGGGGAACATCGACAATCTGACAATATCAAGCTGGATCAAGGGCTTCCTAGGATTTTCTTAAGACCGCCTGCCTATGGTTAAGGCGGCCGCGCTCGCGTCCTGGATCCAGGGCCGCTCTGGAGGGAGCGTCGGGCGAGCCGCGGCAAGACGAAGGGGGAACGTCATGGCGCGCCTGCTGTCGCAGCTCAGCCTCAGGTATCAGATCGGCCTCGTGGCCTGTGTCGGTCTCGTCGGTCTGCTGGTCTTCGGCGCACTCTACGAGTTCGGCGCCGCGACGCAGGCACGGCTGCAGTCGGTTGCCGACAACGCCGCCGCCGACCAGCGCGCGGTCACCGGCATCGCCGCCAGTCTCGGCGAGTCGCTGAGGGCCGAGAAGAATTTCCTGCTGCGCCGGAGCGACGACTACGTCCAGCTGCACGACAAGTTCAGCACCGCCGCCGCGGGCGCGGTCGACGCCTTCCTGGCCCGTGCCGCCGACGGGTCGAGCGCCGCGCTCCGCTCCGAGCTCGCGGCGATCAAGGACGGCCAGGCCGCCTACGTGAAGACCTTCGCGTCGGTGGTCGAGCTGCAGCGCAAGGTCGGCTACAACCAGGACGCCGGGCTGCAGGGGTCGCTGCGCGATTCCGTGCACGCCGCCGAGGCGGAGATGAAGAAGCTCGATGCCGACAAGCTCGCCATCGACATGCTGATGATGCGCCGCCACGAGAAGGATTTTCTGCAGCGGCACGACCCCAAGTACCGGGACGATCTCAAGGCGGTCGGCGCGCATTTCCTGACGCTGCTCGACAAGACGGCAATCCCGGTCAACGACCGTGCCGTGATCGCCGAGAAGATGGCGGGCTATCAGAAGGATTTCCTGGTTCTCGCCGACCGGGTTCTCGCCCTCGACGAGGAGATCAAGAAGCTGACCGTGGATCGCAACGCGCTGGAGCCGCGGGTGGCGGCCGCCGGTCGCGAGGTCACCCAGGCCTATGACGCGGCGACCGCGGCGCTTGCCGAGAGCCGCGCCGCCACCACGCGCAATCTCACCTGGTCGTTGGCGATCATTGCGATCCTGATGGTAGGCACGGCGGCGCTGATCGGTCAGGGCATCACCGGCCCGATCGGCCGCGTCATCGGCGTGATGCGCCGGCTCGCGGACGGCGACAACACGGTGGTGGTGCCGGATGCCGAGCGCCGCGACGAGGTCGGCGTGATCGCGCGCGCGGTGCAGGTGTTCAAGGACAATGCCGTGAAGATGGAGGCGATGCGCGCCGAGCAGGCGGAGGCGGACCGCCGCGCCGAAGCGGAGAAGCGCCGTATGCTGGCCGAGCTCGCCGCCCGCTTCGAGGCGAGCGTCAAGGGTGTCGCGGGCGCGGTGGCCTCCGGCTCGCGGGAGATCCGCACCACCGCCGAGGCGATGTCGGCCACCGCCGAGGAATCGCAGCGCCAGGCGCTCGCGGTCTCCTCCGCGGCGGAGCAGGCTTCCGCCAACGTGCAGACAGTGGCGACCGCGTCGGAGGAGCTCTCCAGCTCGATCTCCGAGATCAGCCGCCAGGTCGCCGAGGCCTCGCGGATCGCCGGCAAGGCGGCCGCGGACGGCCAGCGCACCGATGCCGGCGTCAAGGGCCTCGCCGAGGCCGCGCAGCGGATCGGCGACGTCGTTGCCCTCATCACCGACATCGCCAGCCAGACCAACCTGCTGGCGCTCAACGCCACCATCGAGGCGGCGCGCGCCGGCGAAGCCGGCAAGGGCTTCGCGGTGGTGGCGCACGAGGTGAAGGCGCTCGCCACCCAGACCACCAAGGCCACCGAGGAGATCCGCGGCCAGGTGGGCGCGATCCAGACCGAGACGCAGTCGACCGTCGATGCCATCCGCGGCATCTGCGAGACCATCAAGGCGCTCAGCGAGATCTCCACCACCATCGCCTCGGCGGTGGACGAGCAGGGCGCGGCGACGCAGGAGATCGCCCGCAACGTGCAGCAGGCGGCGCAAGGCACCGAGCAGGTCTCCGGCAACATCGCCGGCGTCACCGAGGCCGCCGGCGATACCGGCACCGCCGCCGCCCAGCTGGTCGGCGCCGCCGGCACGCTCGCCGTAGAGGCCGAGACGCTTACGGGCGAGGTCGAGACCTTCCTCGCCTCGCTCCGCGCCGCCTAGCTACAGAAGGCCGCGCGCCGCCAGGTTCCGCATCAGCGCCCGCGTGCCGAACTGCCACGGCGGGATGCGGTCGCTGCGGTTGACGCGGTTGACGAGGGCGCCGAGCTTCGGCGCCGAGATCGTCACGATGTCGCCGGGCTTGTGGGTGAAGCCGTCGCCTTTCTTGCCGCGGTCCTCGGTGGGCGCGAACATGGTGCCGCAATAGAGCACCACGCCGTCCGGATACTGGTTGATCGCGCCCATCATCTGCGCCACCAGCTCGGCGGGATCGCGGCTGATCTCGCTCATCGAGCTCCGGCCCTGCAGCACGAACTGGTCGTCGCCCTCGACGCGGAGGCTGACGACGGTCTCGCGCACGTCGTCGAGGGTGAAGGTACCGTCGAAGAGGCGGATGAAGGGACCGACCGCGCAGGAGCCGTTGTTGTCCTTGGCCTTGCTGAGGAGGAGCGCGCTCCTTCCCTCGAGGTCGCGGAGGTTGACGTCGTTGCCGAGCGTGGCGCCGACGATGGCGCCGCGGCTGTTCGCCACCAGCACCACCTCGGGCTCGGGATTGTTCCAGATCGAGCGCGGGTGCAGGCCGATCTCGGCGCCGGTGCCGACGGCGGCCATCGGCTGCGCCTTGGTGAAGATCTCCGCGTCGGGACCGATGCCGACCTCGAGGTACTGCGACCAGAGCTTGCGGGCGATGAGGGCGTCCTTGAGGCGCATCGCGGAATCCGAGCCCGGCTTCACCGAGCCGAGATCGGCGCCGATCTCGCGCGCGAGCGTCTGGCGCACCTGCTCGGCGGCGGCGGGATTGCCCTTGGCCTGCTCCTCGATCACGCGCTCCAAGAGGCTCCGCATGAAGGTGACGCCCGCCGCCTTGATCGCCTGCAGGTCGATCGGCGCCAGGAAATGCGGCTTCGCGGGATCGCGCGGGCCCGCCTCGCTGTTGGCGAGGATCTCCTCGAAGGAGCCCAGCCGCGTCGTCGGCGCGCTCTTCGCCAGTGCCGCCGGGTCCGGCGCCTCCGTGAGATCGGAGGCCGTCGGTACCTCGCGGCCGAAGCCATGGACGCCGTCGGCGCGCAGCACGGCGACGACCGGCCCCGCAGCTTTGCCCGGAACCCAGACGCGGGCGATGAGCGTGCCGGCAGTGCCATCCTCCGGCAGCACCGCGCGGGGCGCGAGGGTGAGATCCATGGACGGTTCCTTTCCTGGGCCTATGGCTTGCGCAGCACGAGCGCGGCGGCCTTGCCGCGGAGCTCCGCCGGGATCGGCGTCGATTTCCGAGCGTCGAGATCGAAATGCACGCCGGACTGGCGCAGCGTCGCCACCCGGCGGCCGCTCCGCGCATCGTGCAGGCGATGCAGCATGCGCACCGACGAGCTGCCGAGCTGCATGAGGCCGCTCTCGAGGTAAAGCGCGTCGCCCGATGCGGGTCCGGGAGGATCGAGGCGGAGCCTGATCTCGAAGGTGGAGAAGCCGCGGTGATTGGCGCGCAGCCAGTCCGGCGCCTGGCCCATGGCGGTCAGCAGCTGGATGCAGCCGACGGAGCTCCGGTGGACGTAGTTCGGCAAGGCGAGCGCGCCGCTCTCGTCGATCTCCCAGGGCTTCACGCGGTCGCGCCCGGTCGGAATGAAGCCGTCGCGGGCGTCGTCGGCGAAGCCGGGATCTTCCTTGGCAGCTTCCCACTCGATCGCGGGATCGGCGAGGCGGCGGCACTCGGCCTCGCCGAGCGGCGCGCCGCCCGGCCGCAGCCGCAGCATCTCCTCGACCGAGGTGCAGAGCTTGCCGCTGGCGGAGTTGAGGAGGCGATGGCCGATGCGGAGCTGGTCGGCGCCGGCGGTGATGACGCCGCTCTCCACATGCAGCACCTCGCCGCCGCGCAGCTCCGCCGCGAAGCGCGCGGTGTAGTCGACGGGGATCCAGGCGGCGGTGTCGAGGCCGCGCGCCCTGAGCGCCTCCAGCATCGTCGCCGAGGCATCGGCGAAGCGGTCGAAATAGAACGCGACGGTGAAGTGGCCGAAGCTGTCGCACTCCCAGGCCTTGACCATGCTCCGATGCGTCTCGATCCAGGCGCTCATGCGGCGATGTCCATGCGGTAGAGGCGGTCGGCGTTGTCGTGGAAGAGCTTGCGGCGCTCGGCGGGCGTCAGATCCGGCACCGCCGCCTTGAAGCCGGCATAGATGGTATCGAAGCTCCCCACCAGCCTGTCGACGGGAAAGTTGCTGGCGAAGCAGCAGCGCTCGATGCCGAAGATGGCGATCGCATCCTGGATCACCGGCACGTTGTCGGCGGCGTTCCAGCGCCGGCCGCGAATGCCGAGGCCGGAGATCTTGAGCGCGACGTTGGAGTAGGCGGCGACATTGGCGAGCGCCGCGCGCCAGCCGGCGAGACCATCGGCGCTGCGGTCGGCCGGCAACCCGGTGTGGTTGACGACGAGCCGCGTGTTCGGGAAATCGCGGGCGAGCTCGGCGGCGGCGGCGAGGTGCCACCACGGCGTCTGCAGGTCGAAGGAGAGATGGTGCTCGGCGAGGAGCGCATAGCCCGCCCGCCACTTGGGATCGTCCATCGATCCCGGTGCGCCGCGCTTCGCATCGCGCGGGCTCGTTGCCGCCGCCGGCTTGTGGCGGATGCCGCGCACGAAAGGGAAGGCGGCATGGGCGGCCAGCACCTCGCCGACGTCGTCGCGATCGAGCGCCGCATGGGCCACCGCCACCGTCGGCAAGCCCGCGGCCTGCCGGAGCTTCGCCAGCCAGCGCGTCTCGGCGACGGGATCGGCGCGGTCCCATTCCGCCTCCACATGGACGGTGCCGACGATGCGGTGGTTGGCGGCATCGTGCCGGTAGTCCGCCGGCATGTAGCTGCGGCGGAGCGCGCCGTAGTCGCCATAGCGGAAGTCGACGGGCGCGTCCTGCAGCCAGGGATAGGGGTTGCGGTCGAGATCCCAGAAGTGCTGATGCGCGTCGATGATCGGGAAGCCGTCGTCCGCGCTCATCACCGCTTCTCGTAGAGGCGCGAGACTGAGGCCGCGTCCGCCATCTCGTTGCCGCCGGCCACATAGGCGCCATACTGCGCCACCGCCGTCTCGATCAGCGGCAGCGCGCAGCCGGCGTCAAGGGCGAAGCCTTTTACGTTCTTCAGGTCCTTGAGCAGCTGGCGCGCATAGGCGCGCGGCGGCTCGAAGTCGCGGGCGCACATCTGCGGATAGATCTTCTGCAGCAGCATGCTGTCGGCGAAGCCGCCGGCGAGGCATTGCGGCAGCTTGGCGGCGTCGAGCCCGGCCGCCGCGGCGAGCGCCAGCGCCTCCGCCATCAGCACATAGCCGGTGCCGACGATCGCCTGGTTGAGGATCTTCGCGGTCTGCCCGGCGCCGAGCGGCCCCACATGGGTGAAGGTGGTTGCCAGCTCCTGCATCACCGGCTGCGCCGCCGCGATGTCGGCCTCGGTGCCGCCCGCCATGATGGTGAGCTTGCCGTCGCGGGCGAAGAGCGGGCCCCCGGAGACCGGCGCATCGATCCAGCCCATGCCGGTGGCGGAGCGGAGCGCACCCGCGACCTCGCGGGTCACATCGGGATTGATGGTGGAATGGTCGACGACGATCCTGCTGCCGCGCGGCGCGGTCGCGAGGCCGCTCTCGCCGAAGACGCAGTTCCTGACCGCCGGCGCGTCGAGCACGCACATGAGGACGAGATCGCTCTCCGCCGCTACCGCTGCCGGCGAGGTGGCGACGCGGGCGCCGGCGGGCGCCACCTTGGCGTAGCGGTCTTCCGTGAGGTTCCAGACGGTGACCGGCCACCGCCGCTCCAGCAGGCGCAGGGCCATCGCCTCGCCCATGATGCCGATGCCGATGAAGCCGAGGCGGGGACGGGCGGTCATGGGCGTTGCTCCCTGCCGGCTCAGGACTGGTGGTTCTTGGCGGTGAGCCGGTCCATGCCGGCAAGCGCCACCGCCGATACCACGAAGGTCAGGTGGATGACCACGCGCCAGAGCAGCTTGTCGTTGGGCATCTCCTCGATCTCCAGGAAGGCCTGCAGCAGGTCGATGGCGGAGATGGTGACGATCGCCACCATCACCTTCACCTTGATCGAGCCGGCATCGAGCTTGGCGAGCCAGGAGAGCTGCGCCGCGACGCCGTCCATGTCGAGGCGGGAGACGTAGTTCTCGTAGCTGCTCAGCATCACCATGACGATGAGCGCCGCCACCAGCACCAGATCGACCAGGCCGAGGGAGGCGATGATGAGCTGCGAGCGCGGCGACGCGTGCAGCGTGATCGCGGTCTCCCAGAGCTCGTAGAAGAACTGATAGATGAAGAGCAGCAGCAGCAGGGCGAGGCCGAGGTAGAGCGGCACCAGCAGCCAGCGGGAGGCGATCAGCACCCGCTCGATCAGTCTTTCCATGAAGCCACCCCTCCCTTGATGCCGCCCGGCGAGGCTATATCCGCCGGCCGCGCGGTGGCAACGCCGGCGCGGCGGCGAGGCTCAGCCGAATTCCAGCACGGCGCCCGCCGCCGCGGTCGAGGGAACCTGCAGGCCGCCGGTCTCCGTGCGGCGGAACGGCACGCCGGCGCCGCGCAGTAGCCGCTCGGCCGCCGCCGGATCGGCGACCGAGACGCGGATGCAGGCGATATATGGGGGCGCCAGGCGGAGCACCGGATCGCCGGGAAAACGCGCGGCGGCGGCGGCCGGCGAGATGAAGTCGAGACGGTGCGCGCCGAGCCCGATCGTCGCGGCCTCTGCCTCGCGCGCCGCCGTGCCGCCGAGGAGCCGCGTGTAGTGCTGCGCGAGGTCCGGTCCCTCCGCGACCCAGGTGACTACCGCGAGGGCGCGCGCGCCGTTGGGCTGCGGCAGATAGGAGGGCTGCCATACCAGCTCCGGCGTCCGGTGCTGGCAGAAGAAGGTGCGGGCGCCCAAGGGAATGGCGGGATCGACGGTGACGGTGACGAAGCGCGCCTCGCGCTCGCCGCCGTCGATCGTGACCGGCCGGCCGAAGGCAACGGGCTCCTCGGGCCGGAACTTCGCGGCGGCGAGAGCCGCGCGCGTCGCCAGCGCGTCCGCGGTGCGGAAGGCGATGCCGGAGACACCTTCACGCCGTTCCAGGAACTCGTCGTAGTAGGGGCGGGCGCCGCGCTCGCCGGTCGTCAGCAGCTCCAGATAGTCGCCGCCCGCCAGCATGGCGCAGTGGTTGAAGGACTTGAGTCGCGAATGATGGCCGCGCGGCGTCAGGTTGAAGCCCATCCGCCGGTATTGCGCCTCGGCGGCGTCGAGATCGCGCACCAGGATCACCACGTGATCGATGCCGCGGCTGGGCCGCTCGGCGCTGCTGGTCATCGGGATGTTCCGCGTCCAGGGATCAGACCACGTGATCCGGCACCAGTTCGCAGGGATGCGCGGGGTCGCCGGTCTCCACCTGGATGGTCACGTGGTGGATGTGGAAGCGGTGGTCGAGCTCGAGCGCGACGCTCGCCAGCATGGCGTCGCCGGGATGGCCCGAGGGCATCACCAGGTGGCAGGTGAGCGCCGTCTCGGTGGTGCTCATCGGCCAGATATGGAGATCGTGCACCGCGGCGACGCCGGGCAGCGCACCGAGATAGCCGCGCACCGCCTCGGGCTCGATCGAGGCCGGAACGGCGTCGAGCGCCATTCCCATGGAGTGGCGGAGCAGGTCCCAGGTGCTGACCACGATCGCCACGACGATCGCCAGGCTCACTGCCGCGTCGATCCAGTGCCAGCCGGTCAGCAGGATGAGCGCGCCTGCCACCACCACGCCGACCGAGACCAGCGTGTCGGCGACCATGTGCTGAAAGGCGCCGCGGACATTGAGATCGCCGTGGCGCCCTCCGGCGAACAGCAGGGTGGTGAGGCCGTTGACGACGATCCCCGCCGACGCGACCGCGATCACGGTGACGCCGGCGACGGGGCCCGGCGCCATCAGGCGCTGGATCGATTCGAGCGC
>DATKPX010000417.1:0-2645 GCA_035523855.1 Allostellaceae bacterium | reverse complement strand
GATCCGTTGCTACGGGGCGTGTGAATCGGCGGGGAATCATGCCGGGCGTCGCCACACCTTACGAGCATGTGGGCGCCTGCTTCTTGAACGAATGCGACATGGCGCCGCCGTCTCCCGCCCACCATCTGCCGGGGGCTTGACGGCGCGCCGTTGTCATTTCATGATCGTGCCGGCTTGAACGCTTGTTCAAGCGTCTGCTCGCCGCCGCCAACGACAACAGCAAGTCACTGAATCACGGGGAACAATGCGCCCCTATCCGCCGCCGCGCCGGACCCCCTGGTATCGCTCGACAGCACCCTGTGGAGCCGTGCATTGAACAGACCATCAGGCGCCGCGCGCGACGAGCCCGAAGAGGCGCGCCGACAACAGCTCATCGAGGTCACGATCGACAGCCTGGCCGAGGTCGGATACGTCGGCAGCACGCTGGCGCAGATCGCGCAGCGGGCCGGTGTCTCCCCGGGACTCGTCGCGCACTACTTCGATGACAAGGACGGCCTGCTCGAAGCCACCTTCCGCACACTGGCGCGGGGCATCGGCGAGCGCATGCGGGAGCGGTTGCGGCTCGCGCGCACGCCGCGCGGACGCGTGCAGGCGGTGATCGATACCAACCTCGCGCCGGAGGAATTCGATCAGCGCACCGGCACGGCGTGGCTCGCATTCTGGGGACAGGTCCTGCACGTGAAGGGCCTGAAGCGCGTGCAGACGGTGTATCAGCGCCGCATGCTGTCGAATCTGCGCCATGCCCTGCGGCGGCTGTTGCCCGCCGATGAGGCGCGCAGCCTCGCCGCGATGATCGCCGCCATGATCGATGGAGTCTGGCTGCGCGCGGCGCTGTCGCGCTGGCAGGAAGCCGACAGCGAGAGTGCGCGTGCGTTGTTGACGGCCTTCGTCGATAGCCGCTTGCGGAAACCAACCAGCAGCGAGGAGCCGCCGCCGCCGGCCGCGGCGCGCCGGGCCGCCCTGAGATCCTTCAAAACCGTGAACCCAGCGACCGGCGAGGTGTTGGCCGAGGTCCTGATCGACGGTCCCGCCGAGGTCGCCGCGGCCGTCGCCAGGGCGTCGGCGGCGCAGAAGGAATGGGCGAGCCTGCCCGGCGTCGCTCGCGGCCGCATCCTGCGGCGAGCTGCCGACATCCTGCGCGCCCGCAACGCCGAGCTGGCGGAGCTCGAGACGCGCGACACCGGCAAGCCGATCCAGGAGACGAGCGCGGTCGACGTGCTCTCGGGCGCCGACTGTCTCGAATACTACGCGGGCCTCGCCGCCAGCATCGCGGGTGAGCACCTGGACCTCGGGCCGCAGGCGTTCGGCTACACGCGGCGCGAGCCGCTCGGCGTCGTCGCCGGTATCGGCGCCTGGAATTATCCGCTGCAGATCGCCTGTTGGAAGGCGGCGCCGGCGCTGGCCTGCGGCAACGCCATGATCTTCAAGCCCGCCGAGCTGACTCCGCTCACGGCGGTGAAGTTGCGCGAGGTCTTCGCCGCGGCGGGTCTGCCGGACGGAGTGTTCCAGGTGGTGCAGGGCATGGCCGATACCGGGCGCCTGCTCACTGCGCATCCCGCGATCCGCAAGGTCTCGCTGACCGGCGAGGTGGGGACGGGCAAGGCGGTGATGGCGGATGCAGCCGCCTCGCTCAAGCAGGTGACGCTCGAGCTCGGCGGCAAGTCGCCGCTCATCATTTTCGAGGATGCCGTCCTGGAGAACGCCGTTGGCGGCGCACTGCTCGGCAACTTCTATTCCGCCGGCGAGGTCTGCTCGAACGGCACGCGCGTGTTCGTTCATCGCGCCATCAAGGCGGCTTTCCTCGAGCGGCTCGCCGCCCGGGTGCGTGCCATGCGCATCGGTGACCCGCTGGATCCGGCAACGCAGGTCGGCGCGCTGATCTCGGAAGATCACCTGAACAAGGTGCTGAGCTACATCGGCCGCGGCAAGGCCGAGGGTGCGCGGCTGATCAGCGGCGGTCATCGCGTCACGACCGGCGACCTCGCGAACGGCTTCTTCGTCGCGCCGACCGTCTTCGACGAATGCCATGACGACATGGCCATCGTGCGGGAGGAGATCTTCGGACCGGTGATGTCGGTGCTGGAATTCGACGACGAGGAAGAGGTGGTCGCGCGCGCCAATGCGACCGAGTTCGGCCTCGCCGCCGGCGTCTTCACCAATGATCTGACCCGGGCGCACCGCGTCATCGCCCGGCTGCAGGCCGGCACCTGCTGGATCAACCATTACAACGTCACGCCGATCGAGCTGCCGTTCGGCGGTGTGAAGCTTTCCGGGCTCGGACGCGAGAACGGCCGGGCGGCGATCGAGCACTACACTCAACTGAAGAGCGTCTACGTCGCCATGGGCGGCGTCGAGGCGCCGTACTAGTCAGCCATACCGGCCATGAGTCCAGAGAGCTTTGATTATGTGATCGTCGGCGCCGGCTCCGCCGGCTGCGTGCTCGCGGATCGGCTGACCGAGAGCGGCGAGCATTCCGTGCTGCTGCTGGAGTACGGCGGCTCGGATCGCTCGCTCTACATCCAGATGCCGGCGGCGCTGTCGATTCCGATGAACATGCGCCGCTACAACTGGTTCTTCCACACCGAGCCCGAGCCGGGACTCGGCGGACGGCGTCTGCACACGCCGCGCGGCAAGGTGCTGGGCGG
>DATKPX010000416.1:0-11303 GCA_035523855.1 Allostellaceae bacterium | reverse complement strand
TTGAGCCTGAAGCTCAGTCCGCCGCTTTCGCGGTCACCGTCGGGCTGTGGCCGGCCGGCAGCAGCGCGGTGAGGAGGAGCGTCACCGCCGCGAGGGCGAGCGCGATCAGGTAGACCTCGTGCAGCGCCTGGGCCACCTCGCCCACAAGGCGCGCGACGTCGGCCTCGGCCAGGGTCTGGCGCAGCGAGGGCTCCATCAGCCGGTCCACCACGTCCGAGCTCTCGGCCTGACCGGCGAACAGCACGTAGTTGAAGACGCCGCCGAAGATGGCGACGCCGATCGACTGGCCGAGCATGCGCATGAAGAGCAGGGACGAGGTGGCGGTGCCGCGCTCGTGCCAGCCGACGCTGCTCTGCACCGAGACGACGAAGGTGGTGTTGAGGAAGCCCATGCCCACCCCGATGAAGAGCGCGCCGGTGCCGGCCCAGAGCGGACCGTAGCCGGGCCGCAGCAGCACCAGCAGGATGTCGCCGGCGATCAGCGAGAGGCCGCCCACGATCGCCGCCGCCCGATAGGAATGGCGCAACATGACCCGTCCGGCGACGCCGCTCACCGCCGACCAGCCGAGGGACATGGCGGTGAGCGCCAGGCCCGCCACCATCGGGCTCCGGCCCATGGCGCCCTGCACATAAGCGGGCAGGAAGGCGACGATCCCCATCATCACCGCACCCATCGAGGTCGAGCCCAGATTGCCGATGGCGATGACGCGGTTCTTCCAGAGATCGAGGCGGAGCATCGGCTCCGGCGCCACCCGCTCGTGCCGGATCAGCGCCGCGACACCCACCGCCGCGACGGCGACCAGGATCCAGAGCGCCGCCGGCGCCAGCTCGTTCGCCTGGATCAGCACCAGCATCAGCGCGCCGGAGCCCAGCACCAGCAGGGCCGAGCCCAGATAGTCGATGCTGTGCATCCGCGGCTTCAGGTCCTCGCGCAGGAAGAGCGCGATCATGGCGATGGCGGCGATGCCGATCGGCAGGTTGATCCAGAAGATGATCGACCAGGTGAGGTGCTGCACGATGAAGGCGCCGAGCACCGGCCCCAGGACCGCGGAGACGCCCCACACGCTGCCGAGATAGCCCTGCATGCGGGCCCGCTCGGCGGGGCTGTAGATGTCGGCGATGATGGTGGTGGCGATCGGCAGGATGGCGCCGGCGCCGAGGCCCTGCAGGCAGCGGAAGCCGATCAGCGCCAGCATGCCCGGCGAGAAGCCGCAGAGCGTCGATCCCGCCAGGAACAGCGCGGCACCGCCGCAGAAGACGCGCTTGCGGCCGTGCACGTCGGCGAGCCGGCCGTAGATCGGCGCCGAGATCGCCTGCGCCAAAAGATAGATGGCGAAGACCCAGCTGAACAACCGGAAGCCGCCGAGATCGGCGACGATGGTCGGCATCGCCGTGGCGACGATGGTGGCCTCGATCGCCGACATGAAGAGCCCCATCATGACCGCGGCGACGATCAGCGGCCGCCGGCGGACGGTGGCGTGATGGACGGTTTCCTCAGGGATGGCGTGATCCGGCAAGACGAGGCTCGTGGTCAAAAAAACGGCAGGGGCGAGACCCTATCACATCGCCTGCCGGAGGCCAGCCGTGCGCACTCATGGCTGGATTGCGAGCGTGCGTCCTTCGACGGGCTCCCGGGGGTCGCTTGCTCAGAATGAGGCGGGACGGAGAACGCCCTCATCCTGAGCAAGCGAAGCGCGTCGAAGGACGCACCATCGCACCGCAGCGGGCCACGCTCACGGCGCGATCATGCCGTTCTCGAGATCCGTCTTGTCGTAGGCGAAGACGACGCGGGGATCCGGCAGGTCCAGCCGCTTCGGCCGCTCGGGATAGTCGAGGCGCCACAGCAGGTCGCGGATGACGTTGAGGCGCGCGTGATGTTTGTCGTCAGCGCGCACGATGATCCAGGGTGTCTGCGTGCTGTGCGTCTTCGCCAGCATCTCGTTGCGCGCCTTGCTGTACTGGCGCCAGAGCTTCGGCGCCTTGGCGTCGATCGGGCTCAGCTTCCACTGCTTCAGCGGATCCTTGCGCCGATCCCTGAGCCGCTGCTTCTGCTCCGACTTGCTGATGTCGAGGTAGTATTTGATGAGCTTGATGCCGGAGCGCGTCAGCATCTCCTCGAATTGCGGCACCGCCTCGAGGAAGGCGCGCGCCTCGGCGCGGCTGCAGAAACCCATCACCGGCTCGACGCCGGCGCGGTTGTACCAGCTGCGATTGAACAGCACCATCTCGCCGCCGGCCGGCAGATACCGCACATAGCGCTGGAAATACCAGGAATGCTGGTCGCGGTCGGAGGGCGGCCCCAGCGCCACCACCCGCGTCTCGCGCGGGCTCAGATGCTCGATCACATGCTTGATGGTTCCGTCCTTGCCGGCGGCGTCACGGCCCTCGAAGACCACCAGCACTTGCAGGCCGCGCTCGATGACATGGCGCTGCAGCCGCACCAGCTCGATCTGCAGCTTCACCAGCGCCTTCGCGTACTGATGACCGTGGAGGGGGCCTGGCAGGGGCGGCGGCTTGTTCTTCGGCATGTCCAATGTCTCCGGAGCAGAGAAGCCGGCGCGCTCAGAGCGTCGCTGGTGTCCCGATCCTGAAATTCGCCGGCGCATTTCAGGGACAAGCGGGCCACTAACCTATTGATGCTAGTGCGGCGATCGCGACGCCGAGAATCGAGAGCGCCGCCAGGGCGCCGACAGTCGGCAGGCTGCCGCGCCAGCCGGCGAAGGCGACGGTATAGCCCGCCTTCAGCAGGTTGTTGGAGGAAATCGCGATCAGGATGGCGGCGGCGAGCGACACCGGGCCGAGCGAGGCGGTCCCGCCCTGGGCGAGGTTGAGGACGAAGGGGTCGATATCGGCCACGCCGACCACGGCGGCGAGGGCGAAGATTCCGAAACGGCCGAACTCGCCGGCGACCCAGCTGGAGAGCAGCGAGATCAGGACATAGAGGATCGCGAAGATCGCCGCGGTCGGCAGCGCGAGGGGGTTGCCGGGCGCATAGGGCTGTGCCTTCCCCGTGCCTTCCGGCTTTGCGCGGCGATACTGTGCCCAGGCCCAGACCATCGCCAGGAGCGAGAGTCCGACGAGCGGCACCGCGAGCTCGCGCGCCAGCGCCAGATTGAAGACCGCGACGATGATGAGGATGCGCAGATACATGACCGCGGTCGCCAGCGTGATGCCGGCGCGGGTGCCGGCCGCGGCGGCGGGCTCGGTGCGGGCGCGTCGCGCCAGCACCACCGTGGTGGCGGTGGAGGAATAGGCGCCGCCCAGCATGGCCATCCAGAGATCGCCCTCCTTGGGCGCGAGCAGCCGCTCCACCAGGTAGATCGCGTAGGAGACCGTGCAGACCGCCAGCAGCGCGAGCCAGGCCTGGCGCGGCGTGATCGAGGTCAGCGTCGTCACCGGCTCGTTCGGCAGCAGCGGCAGCACGATGCCGGTCAGGATCAGGAATTGGCCGGCGGTGACGATCTCCGAGACCTGCACCTGGCGCGCCAGCGCGTGGAGCCGCTCGCGGCCGGTGAACAGCAGCACGGAGGTGACCGTCACCGCCACCGCCAGCCAATGCGGCAGCGCCAGCGCGATCGGCCCCAGGAGATAGGCGTGCACGTTGCAGATCGGCACCATCAGCGTCGCGCCGGCCTCGCTCAGCTCGTCGCGGCTGTTCAGCCGGTCGCGGTAGTAGACCAGGAGCAAGGCGCCCAGCACCAGGAGGCCGGCGATGAAGGCGGTGAGATGGGTGGGTTCGAGCAGGTAGAGCATGCCGCCGGCGATCGCCAGCAGCGGGAAGGTGCGGATGCCGCCCGGCCGGGTCTCGCCGCTGCGGCCGTAGAACTCCTCGAAGGCGAGGCCGAAGAAGAAGCTGAGGCCCAGCAGCAGGGCAAGGCTGGTGAGCGACGGTTGTTCCGGCATCGGGCCTTTGCGTCCCCTGCGTTTCCCGGCGCCGAGCATGGCGCGTCCCGGCCCCTCGCGGCAAGCGAGGCGGAGTCTACTCTTCGCGCAGCTCGCGCGGCGCCATGTAGGCGGTGAGGCTCGCCGCGCCGGGCCCGAGGCGGCGCCAGGTGCCGTCCCAGCGGAAGCTCGCCAGCGCGCCGGTCGGGAACTTCCCCGTGCTGGGCGGCAGGCCCGGCAGCGAGCGGCGGTCGGCCAGCAGCAGCGCCAGCTCATGAACGCCGGGATTGTGGCCGACCATCAGCACCTCCGTCACGGACTCCTCGAGGCGGCGCACGTGATCGAGGAGCGTGGTGGGCGGCGCCAGGTAGAGATCGTGATCGAAGACGACCCGGCGCGGCTTCAGCGCCGCCTGGATCGGCGCCAGCGTCTCGCGCGTCCGCAGCGCCGTCGAGGACAGCACGAGATCCGGCTGCAGCTTTGCCGCGTGCAAATGTCGCGCGATCGCCTGGGCGTCGCGCCGGCCCCGCTTGCTCAGCGGGCGATCATGATCCGCCAGCGAGTCGTCGTCCCGGCTCGATTTCGCATGCCGCAGGAGATGCAAAACCTTCATCGATCGCAGGTTAGAAAAGTGCCGGACGTCTCGCAAGTGCTGGTGGGGCGGCAAATTGTGACTACAGCATCTCGTGGCTGTGGATAGTGTGGATATTTGCCGCGGCGCATTGCGACGATTCTGCGACACCTTTGGCGGAAGCCTGCGCTAGAGTGCCGGCCGCAGAACGCAAAGGGGGCTGCACATAGAAGAGCGGACGGAATCCGGCCGGGAGATCGAGCTCAAGCTGTCGGTCCGCCCCGATCGTCTGGAACGCGTGATGCGCTCGCCGGATCTGAAGCCGGAGGGAGCTCGCCGCGCGATCGCGCGCGCGCTCAAGAACATCTACTACGACACGCCGCATCTCTCGCTGCATGAGCGCGGCTTGGTGCTGCGCGTGCGCGAAGCCAAGCGCCGCTTCGTGCAGACGCTCAAGTCCGGCGGCAACGGCAGCGGCCTGATGCGCCGCACCGAGTGGGAGCAGCCGGTGCCGGGGCCGAAGCCCGACATCGAGAAGATCGAGGACGCGGGGCTGCGCGAGCAGATCGGCGACGACGCGGGGCGGCTGGCGCCCGTCTTCACCTCGGAGGTCCGCCGCATCATCCGCACGGTGCAGCGCGGCAACACGGCCACCGTCGAGGTGGCGATCGACCGCGGCCACCTGCTGACGCCGCGCGGCTCGGCGCCGATCTGCGAGATCGAGCTGGAGCTCAAGGACGGCAACACCGACGCGCTCTACGATCTGGCGCTTGCCCTCAACAAGGTGACGCCGCTCCGCCTGGAGACCGCCAGCAAGTCGGACCGCGGCTACGCGCTGCTGACCGAGGACGCCATCGCCTGGTCGAAGGCGGTGCCGCTCGCTCTCGATAGCGGCATGACCGGCAGCGAAGCTTTCGAGGTCATCCTCCGCCACAACCTCGCCCACCTCATGCGCAACGAGCGCGCGGCGCAGGAGGGGCGCGATCCCGAGGGCGTGCATCAGGTGCGCGTCGCGCTGCGCCGGCTGCGCTCGGTGCTGATCCTGTTCCGTCCCATGCTGCCGCAGGAGACCGCGGAGCGGCTCGGCGCCGAGCTCAAATGGCTCGCCGGCGAGATGGGGCCGGCGCGCGACCTCGATGTCTTCCTGGGCGATCTGCTGCGCCCGGTGCAGCGGGCGCTGCCGGAGGACGCGGGGCTGGCGCTGCTCGAGGACCGCGCGCGGGCCGAGCGCGGCACCGCCTATGAGCGCGTCCGCGCCGCCTTCGCCACCGGCCGCTACACCGCGCTGCTGCTGGAGATCGGCCGCCTGGCGGAGAGCCGCATCTGGCAGGAGAGCCTGGAAGAGGAGACGCGCCAGCGTCTCGCCCAGCCGGCGCTCTCGCTCGCGGGCGAGCTCATGCAGCAGCGCTATCGCGGCGCGCGCAAGCGCGGCCGCGGCTTCGCCAAGCTCTCGACGCCGGACCGCCATCGCCTGCGCATCGGCGTCAAGAAGCTGCGCTACGCCGCCGACTGCTTCCGCTCGCTCTACGATCCCGAGACCGTGGTGCCCTATATGAAGCGCCTGTCGCGGCTGCAGGACGCGCTCGGCCATCTGAGCGACGTCGAGACCGCCGAGCGGCTTCTGGAGACGCTGGCGCGCGACGGCACCGCGGCGGAAGCGGCGGCGCTCAGCCGCGCCAGCGGTCTCGTCATCGGCTGGCACGGCCGCGGCGCCCGGGCGCTGGAGCCGAAGCTGCGCAAGAACTGGAAAGCCTTCAAAGCCGCCGCGCCCTTCTGGGGCGAAGAGCCGGGGTGAGCCGCCCGCCGGAAGTTCGCGTACTATAATAATGATCGTCATGCCCGGCCTTGTGCCGGGCATCCACGTCTTACGGGTGGCGCGACGGCAAATCGTGGATGGCCGGGACAAGCCCGGCCATGACGGCTTTTGTGAGAGGGCGAGACTTCGATGCTCTCATCTCGCGAGCGGGATTTTATCGCCGCGCAGCGCGTGGGGCGCCTCGCGACCGCGGACGCTACGGGCCATCCCCATGTGGTGCCAGTCTGCTTCGCCCTCGGCGACACCACACTCTACGTCACCATCGACGAGAAGCCGAAGCGCGCGTCCGGCCGGCCGCTGAAGCGGCTTCGCAACATCGCCGAGAACCCCGCCGTCGCCTTCGTCGCCGACCGCTACGACGAGGACTGGACGCGGCTCGGCTGGGTGATGCTGCGCGGTCACGCGGAAATCCTCGCCGCCGGCCGCGAGCATGACGACGCCCAGGCGCTGCTCGCGCAGCGCTATCCGCAGCTGCGCTCCATGGCGATCGCGCAACTTTCCGTGATCGCGCTCCGGATCGAGACGGCGACGAGCTGGGGCAAGCTGGATGTCTAGCGCAGATTACCCTCTCCCCGGAGGGGAGAGAGAGCTGTAAGCTCGTCCAAAGCATCTGGCGATGGAGACCGGTCCCATGAAAATTGGCGTCTTCTATTTTCCGGCCGATTACGGCATCGACCCCGGCGAGCTCGGCGCGGCGCTCGAGGCGCGCGGCTTCGACTCCCTCTATGTCTGCGAGCACACGCACATCCCGACCAGCCGGAAGACGCCCTTCCCGAGCGGCGGCGAGCTGCCGAAGAAATACGTCCACACCCACGATCCCTTCATCGCGTTATCCTTCGCCGCGGCGACGACCAAGAAGCTCTGGCTCGGCACCGGCGTCTGCCTGGTGCCGCAGCACGACCCCATCGTCGCCGCCAAGACCATCGCCAGCCTCGACCAGCTCTCGAACGGCCGCTTCATCTTCGGCATCGGCGCCGGCTGGAACGTCGAGGAAATGGAGAATCACGGCGCGCAGTACGACACCCGATTCAAGCTGATGCGCGAGCGCGTGCTTGCGATGAAGAAGATCTGGACCGAAGAGGCAGCGGCGTATCACGGCCAGTTCGTGAACTTCGACCCGATCTGGTCCTATCCGAAACCGAAGCAGCGACCGCATCCGCCGATCCTGTTGGGCGGCGAGACCGACTATACGCTGAAGCGGGTGGTGGAGTTCTGCGATGGCTGGTTCCCGCGCGCGAAGCCCGGCATCGACATGAGGGGCACGCTCGGGCGGCTGCATCAGTTCGCCGAGAAGTCGGGTCGCGATCCGAAGTCGTTGACCACCGTCGTCTTCCGCGCCGCCGCTGATCCGGCGGTGCTGGCGGGCTATCGCGAGGCCGGCATCGATGGCGCGTTGCTGGAGGTGCCCGATCTCGGCCGCGACGAGATCCTGCGCACCCTCGACAGCTATCTGCCGCTGCTCAAGTAGGACAGGGCGGCCCCCGATGAGCATTGAGTTCCTGCTGACCACCCTCATCGTCGTCGTCTCCCCCGGCACCGGCGTGCTCTATACGCTGGCGGCCGGGCTCTCGCGCGGGCATCGCGCGAGCGTGGTGGCGGCCTTCGGCTGCACCCTCGGCATCATTCCGCACATGGCGGCGGCGATCATGGGACTGGCGGCGCTGCTCCATACCAGCGCCGTCGCCTTCCAGACCCTCAAATACCTCGGCGTCGCCTATCTCCTCTACATGGCCTGGATGACGCTCAGGGAGACCGGCGCGCTCAAGGTGGAGAAGCGCAGGGACAACCGCTCATCGCTGCAGGTGATCACCTCGGCGATCCTGATCAACCTCCTCAATCCCAAGCTCTCGATCTTCTTCTTCGCCTTCCTGCCGCAGTTCGTGCGCGCCGACGAGGCGCATCCGCTGCCGCGCATGCTGGAGCTGAGTTCCGTCTTCATGCTGCTGACCTTCGTGGTCTTCGTCGGCTACGGCCTCTTCGCGGCGGCGATCCGCAGCCACGTGATCTCGCGCCCGCGGATCCTCGCCTGGATGCGCCGCAGCTTCGCCGCCGCCTTCGTGGCGCTCGGCGTCAAGCTCGCCTTCGCGGAGCGATAGCCCTGCATCCGAAGAAAGGATTGATCCACGTCAATCTGCTTCACGACCGCGGATGCTAGAAGATTTCAGAGCGCGAGTTCCAGCACATGGAATTGAGAGGGTGTTTGCACCCCCTGGTCGCTTCAACGATTGAGCCGACCGGCTTCGCTCCTGGTGGGCAATCCCCTCGAACTCAGCAGCCAAGGAGCTCTCCCATGCCACTATCGAAGAGGGTCACCGCCGAATTCTTCGGGACATTCTGGCTGGTGTTCGGGGGCTGCGGCAGCGCCGTGCTGGCCGCCGCATTTCCGAACACCGGTATCGGCTTCGCGGGCGTGGCGCTCGCCTTCGGACTGACCGTCGTCACCATGGCGTATGCGGTCGGCCACATCTCCGGCGGCCATTTCAATCCGGCGGTGACCATCGGTCTTTGCGCCGGCGGCCGCGTTCCCGCAGCATCCGTGCTGCCCTATATCGTCTCGCAGCTCGCTGGCGCCATCCTTGCCAGCGGCATCCTCTATATTATCGCCAGCGGCAAGGCGGGCTTCGAGCTGAGTGCCGGTTTCGCGGCGAACGGGTTCGGCGAGCACTCTCCGGGCGGCTATTCGCTGCTGGCCTGCTTCGTGGCGGAGACGGTCCTCAGCTTCATGTTCCTGTTCGTGATCATGGGGGCGACGGACAGCCGCGCACCGGCAGCCATGGCGCCCCTCGCCATCGGCTTGACCTTGACGCTCATCCACCTCATCAGCATTCCCGTCACCAACACCTCGGTCAATCCCGCGCGAAGCACGGGGCCGGCGCTTTTCGTCGGCGGATGGGCGCTGGCGCAGCTTTGGCTCTTCTGGGTGGCGCCCATTCTCGGCGGCGTGCTGGGTGGCGTCGCCTATCGCACCCTCATGCACGAGGAAACGAAGGAGGATCGGGTCGTGCCGTTCGGCGCCGGCCCGCTCGAGGCAGGCTGAAGCGCTGAGTCCGCACAAGCCTCGCATACCAGAGAAGCCGGGCCTCAACGTCGAGGGGCCCGGTTTCCTTTTTCGGCTGGATGCCGGGGCGACGGCAGGTGCTGCCGTGGCTCCTTGGCATCCTCACGCTGTCGGCGGTGTTGCTCGCTGCTGCTGCGCGGCTTCGCCTTCTGGCTCCCCATGCTGCCGGGACTCTGGCTCGCGAAGCGAGAGATCGGCCGACTCTGGAGTCGTTAGCCGGGCACGTGCCCCCGCAGAAGGCGACCGGGGAGCGCGCCAGTGTGCCGGTTGTCGCGCAACAGCACATCACCGTTCACCACCGTCGCGCGGATGCCGTTGCAGGTCTGCTTCAGGCGCTTGGCGCCCGCCGGCAGGTCGGTGACCACCTCGGGCATGCGCGGGCCGATGGTCTCGGGATCGAAGACGACGATGTCTGCCGCCATGCCCTCGCGGAGGAGGCCGCGGTCGTGGAAGCCCCACTGGGTCGCGGTGTCGTAGGTGATGCGCTTCACCGCCTCCTCCAGGGTGAAGGCCTGCTTCTCGCGCACCCAGTGGCTGAGGAGGTGGGTCTGCAGCGAGTTGTCCATGATCTGCGAGACGTGGGCGCCGGCATCGGAGAAGGTCACCACCGTGCGCGGATGCTTCATGAGCTGGAGCGCCACCTCCTGGTCCTCGTTGGCGACCGGCTGCAGCAGGAAGAGCTTCATGTCGCGCTCGAGAGCGAGGTCGATCATCAGCTCGACAGGAGAGGTGTTGCGCTCGCGCGCGAGATCGGCGAGCGAGGGATGCGGTCCCTCGATGCGGTCCATCAGGAAGACCCAGTCCCATTCCGGCGGCCGCGCCTCGGTGCCGATGATGCGGCGCCCGTCATAGGGCCGGCTCGCCACCTCGACGAGCTTCGCCCGCGTCGCGGGATCGCGGAGCGCCGCCTCCTGCCGGTCGAGCGGCAGCTTGCGGATGTCGCGCCACACCTCCCACTTGTCGAAGGGCGTCTGGGTCTCGAAGGAGAGGATGACGTTGAGGGCGCGGCTGTGCACCTGGCCGAACATGCGGCCGCCCTCGCGCGCCGTCTGCTCGACGGTGTCGAGCCCCAGGCGCCAGGCGTCGGGCTGGGTGCGGCGCGAGAACAGGCCGAAGGTGATCGGCCGGCCGGTGTCGAGGGCGAGCTTTTTCAGTTTCGGATAATTCTCCGGCCCGAGATCGCCGAGCGCGGTCTCCAGGATGCCCGCGCCCGCCTCGCTCATGGCGCCCACCAGCGCCTCGAGCTCCTGCCAGCTCGCTGCCCGGCTCGCCACCGGCCGGTCGTCAGAGGTCTCGTGGTTGTCGCTGCGCGTGGTCGAGAACCCGATGGCGCCGGCGCGGATCGCGTCCCGCACCTGCCGGGTCATCGCCTTGAGATCGTCCTCGCGTGCGGTCTCGCTGAAGGCGCGCTCCCCCATCACATAGGTCCGGAGCGCCGAGTGGCCGATGTAGCCGGCGTAGTTGATGCCCTTCGGCAGCCGGTCGATGACGTCGAGGAATTCCGGAAAGGTCTCCCAGCGCCACTGGATGCCGGCGAGCATGGCGTCGCGGCTCAGATCCTCGGCGCGCTCCAGATTGCGGAAGACGAGATCGGCCTCGCGCTCGCGGCAGGGGGCGAGGGTGAAGCCGCAATTCCCCATCACGACAGAGGTGATGCCGTGATAGCAGGAGCTGGTGCCGAGCGGATCCCAGAAGATCTGCGCGTCCATGTGGGTGTGGCCGTCGACGAAGCCCGGCGTCACCACATGGCCCTCGGCGTCGATGGTCTCCTCGGCCGGCGCGGCGATGCGGCCGATGAAGGCGATCCGGCCGTCCTTGACGCCGACATCGGCGCGGTAGCGCGCGAGGCCGGAGCCGTCGATGACGGAGCCGTTCTTGATCACGAGATCATAGGTCATGGGCGTCCTCCGGAGATCGAGGATAGCCAAGCCATGCGTTGCTGGAAACCCGTCCCCTTGGGATGCCCCTTGCTTGTCC
>DATKPX010000415.1:0-3878 GCA_035523855.1 Allostellaceae bacterium | reverse complement strand
AACGCCTTCATGAACGGCGACATCTCCACCGTCATGAGCCCGCGCACCGTGATCACCTGGGCGCAGAACGCCGACATTTTCCACGATGTCGGCTTCGCCTTCCGCGTCACCTTCCTCAACAAGTGCGACGAGATCGAGCGCGCGTCGGTCGCCGAGTACTACCAGCGCAGCTTCGGCGAGGAACTGCCGGAGTCGGCCGCGCGCATGGACGTAGCCTGAGCGGCGACGTGGCCAAGCCGGAAGGACCGACCGAGCCCTTCAAGCGCGCGCTGGCCGCGGCGATGCGCGCGCTCGCCGACGAGAGCGAGCTGCAGGTAAGCTTCGGGCCGGAGACGCCGGGCCTGCGCGGCCACCGCGCCCGCCTGCCGGTGCCGGGGCGCGAGCTGCCGACGGCCGAGGTGGCGCAGATCCGCGGCGCCGGCGATGCCATGGCGCTCAAGCTCAGGCATCACGACGAGAAGCTGCACAACCGGCTCCTGCCGCAGGGCGGCACCGCGCGCTCGGTGTTCGAGGCGGCGGAACAGGCGCGCGTCGAGGCGATCGGCGCCAATGCCATGAAGGGGGTCGCCGGCAACCTCGGCGCCATGCTGGACGAGCGCTGCAAGGCACGCGGCTATGCCCGCGTGCGCGACCGCTCCGAGGCGCCGCTCGCCGACGTGGTCGGGCTGATGGTGCGCGAGCGGCTGACCGGGCAGCCGATCCCCGAGGCGGCGCGGCGCATGGTCGATCTGTGGCGCGGCTGGATCGAGGAGAAGGGCGGCAAGGACCTCGGCCGGCTCTGCGACACCATCGCCAACCAGGGCGATTTCGCCCGCATCGCCCGCAGGCTGATCGTCGACCTCGAGCTCGCCGAGGACGACGGCAGCGAGCTCAGCGACGACGCGGCCGAGGGCGAGGGCGAAGGCGCCGAGCAGCCGGAGAACCAGGGCGACGGCCAGTCCGACGACGGCGCCAGCGCCGAGGCGGCCGGCGCGCGCGAGGCCGACGCCGACGAAGGCGCCGGCGAGGAGGCGGCGGAGGCGCAGGCCGGCCTCGGCGGCGAAAAGCAGGTGGAAGGCGCCGGCGAGGAAGCCGGCCGCGGCCGCCGGCCGCAATATCCGAATTTCGGCGCCAACGCCCGCGACGAGCCGGCCTATCACGCCTATGCCAGCAAGTTCGACGAGGTGATCGACGCCGCCGACCTCTGCGATGCCGAGGAGCTGACCCGGCTGCGCGCCCATCTCGACCAGCAGCTCCATCATCTGCAGAGCCTGGTCGGGCGGCTCGCCAACCGGCTGCAGCGGCGCCTGCTCGCCAAGCAGACGCGAAGCTGGGAATTCGACCTGGAGGAAGGCCTGCTCGATGCCGCGCGGCTCAGCCGCGTCGTCGTCAACCCGGTGCTGCCGCTGTCCTACAAGCACGAGAAGGAGACCGACTTCCGCGATACGGTGGTCACGCTTCTCATCGACAATTCCGGCTCCATGCGCGGCCGGCCGATCTCGGTCGCCGCCATGTGCGCCGACATCCTGGCCCGCACGCTCGAGCGCTGCGCGGTGAAGGTGGAGATCCTCGGCTTCACCACCCGCGCCTGGAAGGGCGGCCAGGCGCGCGAGGCCTGGCTCGCCGACGGCAAGCCGGCCAACCCCGGCCGGCTCAACGATCTCCGCCACATCATCTACAAGACCGCCGACGCGCCCTGGCGGCGCGCGCGCAAGAGCCTCGGCCTGATGCTGCGCGAGGGCCTCCTGAAGGAGAACATCGACGGCGAGGCGCTGCTCTGGGCGCACAACCGGCTGATCGCGCGGAACGAGCAGCGGCGCATCCTGATGGCGATCTCCGACGGCGCGCCGGTCGACGATTCGACGCTCTCGGTCAATCCCGGCAACTACCTCGACCGGCATCTGCGCCAGGTCATCGACTGGATCGAGACGCGCTCGCCGGTGGAGCTGATCGCCATCGGTATCGGCCACGACGTGACCCGCTACTACCGCCGCGCCGTCACCATCGTCGATGCCGAGCAATTGGGCGGCGCCATGATGGAGAAGCTCGCCGAACTCTTCGAGGAGACGGTGCCGAAGGGCGAGCGCGAACCCTTCGTCACCGGCCAGCGCCAGCGGCGAAAGGTGCATTGAGAGCGGGCAGGCGCCAGCGCGGGCGGCCTGAGGCCGGCCCGCTCAACCGGCTTCGATCTCGCGATCCTTCTTCGGGATGAGGTCGTAGGGCAGCGCGAAGCCCGGCATGGACCGGAGCCGCTCGGTCCAGGCCTGCACCCGCGGCCAGCCGGCGATGTCCATGCCGCCCTCGGCCATGAACACCATGCGGCCGAAGCAGCCGATGTCGGCGATGGTGCAGGCTTCGCCGACCAGCCAGTCGCAGCCGGCGAGCGATCGCTCCAGGAAGTCCAGCGCCGCCGCGGCCTGCGGCCGGAGATAGGCCATGACGGCAGGATCGACCTGGCGGAAGCGGCTGAAATGGCGCACCCGGGCGATGTTGGTGATGGCATCGGCCTCCCACGACAGCCACTCGCGGGCGCGCCAGCGCGCCTGCGCGTCGGCGGCCTCGAAATGGCCGGTGGCGCGGGCGAGATAATCGAGCACCACGTTCGACTGCACGATGGTGAGGCCGCGGTGGCGGAGCGCCGGCACCTGGCCGTAGCGGTTGACGGCGAGATAGGCCGGCTCCTTCTGCAGGCCGAGCTTCAGGTTCACCGTGCGGAACGAAAACGGCAGCCGCGCCAGCGCCAGGTAGAGCATCGGCTTGTAGGTCGAGCTCGAGGTGAAGCTGCCGTAGAGCGTCAGCCGCTCTTCGCCCGCCTGCGCCTCGCCCGGCACGGTCAGATCTGCGAATAGCCGGAGCCCGGCGTGTCGATGCCGCGGCCGACGCCCTGCTCGATCCAGCCGAACTCCTTGAGGATCTCCTGGCTGTAGGTGACACGGCCGTTGACGGTGATGGCCGGCTCGCTGGCCAGCAGCAGCACCGCGCGCGCCATCATGCCCGGCGCCTCGCCGCGCGGATCATCCGGCCCGCTGACCAGCTTGTGGAAGATGGTGCCGGGGGTCGGCACCACCTGGCTCGGCGAGACGCAGGCGACGGTGATGCCGCCGACGCCGGCTAGCTCCTGCGCGAGGCCCTGCGTGAAGCGCTCCAGCGCCGCCTTGGTCGCGCCGTACATGACGCCGCCGCGCACGCTCGGATCGACATAGGGCCCGCGCCCGGGGCCGATCGCCGCGCCGGAGCTGATATTGACGATGGCGCCGCGCTTGCGCGCCACCATGTCGGGCAGCACCGCCTTGGACAGCATGAACGGCCCGTGCACATTGACCGCGAAGGCGCGCACCCAGCGGTTGGTCGGGTAGTCGGCGGTCGGGATGTAGTAGTTGAGCGCGGCGTTGTTGACCAGGATGTCGATCGGGCCGAAGGCGGCGCGCGCCCGCTCGGCGAGGTTGCGGCAGTCGCCCTCGGTCGAGACGTCGGCGGCCACGCCGAGCGCCATGCCGCCCTTGGCCTGGATCGCCGCGACGGTGCGGTTGAGCGAGCCGGCGAAGGCATGGTCGCCCTCGTTCAGGGTGCGCGCGGCGCAGACCACCCGCGCACCCTCGGCGGCGAAGAGTTCGGCGATGGCCTGGCCGATGCCGCGGCTCGCGCCGGTGACGATGGCAACCTTGCCGTCGAGCTTGCCCATGGCATTCTCCCCATCGCGATCGCGGGGCGACGTTTCGCTGCCCGCCCGGACCTTATAGCACAGGCGCGAAAAGCCGGCGGCGCCGCAGGCCGGCGCCGCTCACGATCGCGTCACAATGGCGCGTTGCAACGAACCGGGCTTCAGCTCGCCTTGGCCTCGAGCGCCTTCTGCACCTCGCGCTTCAGCCGCTTGGCCTCCAGCGAGAGCTTGGCATTGC
>DATKPX010000414.1:0-4034 GCA_035523855.1 Allostellaceae bacterium | reverse complement strand
TGATAGACGCCGCCGCGGGCGAGCAGCTCGGCGTGGGTCCCGGATTCCGCCACCCGCCCGCCGTCGATGACGTAGATGAGATCGGCGTCGACGACGGTGGAGAGCCGGTGCGCGATCACGAGGGTGGTGCGTCCCTGCATCAGCGCCTTGAGCGCCGCCTGCACCTGCCGCTCGGATTCGGTGTCGAGGGCCGAGGTCGCCTCGTCCAGCAGCAGGATCGGCGCGTTCTTCAGCATCGCCCGCGCGATGGCGAGGCGCTGGCGCTGGCCACCGGAGAGCTTGATGCCATGCTCGCCCACCATGGTGTCGTAGCCCTCGGGCAGCGCGCGGATGAACTCGTCCGCCGCCGCCGATCGCGCCGCCGCCTCGATCTCCGCCGCGCCGGCGCCGAGCCTGCCATAGGCGATGTTGGCGCGGACGGTGTCGTCGAAGAGGCTCACTTCCTGGCTCACCAGGCCGACGGCGCCGCGCAGCGACGCGAGCGTCGCCTGGCGGACATCGGTGCCGTCGATGGTGACGCGGCCCGCCGCCACCTCGTAGAAGCGCGGGATGAGGTTGAGGATGGTGGATTTGCCGGAGCCCGAGGCGCCCACCAGCGCCACCGTCTTGCCGGCCGGCACCTGGAGATCGATGCCGTGCAGCACCGGCCCCGCCGCGCCATAGGCGAACTCGACGCCCTCGAAGCGGATCTCGCCGCCCTTGACCGCGAGCGGCGCGGCGTCGGCGGCGTCGCGGATCGCGGGCTCGATGTCGAGGACGGCGAAGATGCGCGCTGCCGCGGCGAGGCCTTCCTGCAGGTTGGCGGTGAGGTTGGCGAGGCTCTTCATGGGCTGGTAGGCGAGCAGCAGGGCGGTGATGAAGGAGAAGAAGGTGCCGGCGGTGCGCGTCCCCTCGATCACCTGGTAGCCGCCATAGAGGATGACGATCGCCACCGCGATGCCGCCCAGCGTCTCCATCATCGGCGACACCGCCGAGCGCACCCGCGCCGCGCGGTTCAGGAGCCGGTAGAGGCGGTCGATGAGCGCGTCGGCGCGCTTGGTCTCGTAGGCCTCCATGCCATAGGCCTTCACGTAGCGCGCGCCCTGGAAGGTCTGGTCGAGGAGCGTCATGAAGGCGCCCATCTCGCTCTGGGTGTTGGCGGAGACGCGGCGCATGCGGCGGCCGACGGTGCTGATCGGCCGGATCGCCACCGGGAAGACGATGAAGGAGGCGATCGCCAGCGCCCAGTCCTGGTAGAACATCAGCCCCACCAGGAAGGCCACCGTCACCGCGTCCTTGCCGATGCCGACCAGCACATTGGCCGAGGCGTTGCGCAGCAGGGTCGCGTCGTTGGTGAAGCGCGACACCAGGCTCGCGGTGGCGTTGGCGTGGAAGAAGGCGAGGTCGGCGCCGATGAGGCGGCGGAAGAGCGTGCCCTGGATGTCGGCGATGACGCGCTGGCCGACCTTGTACATGAGCACCGACTGGAAATAGCCGGCGAATCCCTTGACGACGGCGATCGCCAGCACCGCGAGCGCCACCGTCCACAGCAGCGACGCCTCGCGGGCGACGAAGATCTTGTCGAGCACCGGCTCCATCAGCCAGGCATTGGCGGCGGTGGCTCCCGCCACCACGCCCATGGCGATCAGCGCCAGCACGATGCGGCCGAGCTGCGGGCGGAGGAAGTCGCGGGCGAGGCGGCGCACCAGGGGCCAGCTGCGCTCGCTTAGCGCGTCGGGCGCCGGCGGCGCGCCGACGGTCGCGGCGGCGCCGGTTTGGCGCGGTTCGGCCTCGCTGCTCACGTCGATTGCATCCTTACCCCTGGACTCGATCATACCACGGCGTGGCAGGGGCGAACCACGCCGGCCGCCGCTTCCTAGCGGAGGCGGTTCTTCCTGGCAAGTCAGCGGTTTGAAGTGGAATTCCGGCGTCAGGTGCCGGCGATGGTCATGCCCTCGATGCGGATCGTCGGCGCGTCGACGCCGGTGCGGAACTCGAGATCGGAGGCGGCGGTCATGTTGAGGAACATCTCCTTGAGATTGCTCGCCACCGTGACCTCGCTCACGGGATAGGCGAGCTCGCCGTTCTCGATCCAATAGCCGGCAGCGCCGCGGCTGTAGTCGCCGGTGATGCCGTTGACGCCCATGCCCATGAGCTCGGTGACGTAGAAGCCCTGCTTGATGTCGGCCATCAGCGCCTGGGGCGAGAGGCCGCCGGCCTCGAGCCAGAGATTGCTCGGCGACGGCGAGGGCGGCGAGGACGTGCCGCGGGAGGCATGGCCGGTGCTCTTGAGGTTGAGCTGGCGCGCCGAGCGGAGATCGAGGAGCCAGCACGTCAGCACGCCGTCGGCGACGATGGCGCGCCGGCGGTTGGCGACGCCCTCGCCGTCGAAGGGCTTGGAGCGCAGCCCGCGCCGGCGATGCGGATCGTCGACCACGGTGATGCCCTTCGGGAAGATGCGCTCGCCGAGCTTGTCCTTGAGGAAGCTGGTGCCGCGGGCGATCGAGGGGCCGCTGATGGCGCCGGTCAAGTGGCCGAGGATGCCGCGCGAGACGCGGGGATCGTAGATGACCGGCACTTTCTGCGAGGCGACCTTGCGCGGCTTCAGGCGCTTCACCGCGCGCTCGCCGGCGCGCGCGCCGACCAGGCGCGCGTCCTCGAGATCGCTCGCATAGACCGCGCTGGAGAAATCGTAGTCGCGCTCCATGCCGGTCCCTTCGCCCGCCAGCACCGAGACGCTGACGCTGTGGCCGGAGCCCTCATAAGTTCCGGTGAAGCCGTTCGAGGCGGCGAGCACCACGTGGGAGCGGCTCCAGCCGGCCTCGGCGCCCTCGGAGTTGGTGACGCCCTTGACCGCGCGGGCGGCGTCCTCGGCGGCGGCGGCGCGCTCGATCAGCGCTTCCGCCGCGGGCTCGACGGGGTCGCAGATGTCGAGATCGGGAAGCGCCTGCGCCAGCTCTGCGGGATCGGCGAGGCCGCAGAAGGGATCCTCCGGCACCGTCTTCGCCATGGCGAGCGCCCGGTCGGCGAGCTCGTCGAGCGCCGGCTTGCCGCGGTCGTTCGACGACACCATCGCCTGGCGCTTGCCGACGAAGACGCGCAGGCCGAGGTCGTAGCCCTCGGAGCGCTCCAGCTTCTCGGTCTTGCCGAGGCGGCGCGCATGGGAGATCGAGACGCCCTCGAACAGCACCGCGTCGGCGGCATCGGCTCCCAGGCGCCGCGCCGTGGCGATCAGGCGGTGCAGGATTTCGAACGCGTCATCGGTGGCGGCCATCGGCACTCCCGGCGGGGCTAGGGGGTCACCATAATGTAGGAGACCCGGGGCCGATTGCCAGGAGGGCCGGGCCGGCGGCAGTGCCGGCCCGGTGATCCCCCTATATCTTGAAGATCCGCTGCGCGTTGCCGCCGCGCACCTTCTGGCGCTGGTCCGCCGGCAGCGCATCGACTCGGGCGAGGCAGCCCTTGATGTCGCCGATGTTGTGCGGGTAGTCGGAGCCGTACATGACATGGTCGGCGCCGCCCACATTGATGCAGAGGGCGAGCGCCTCCGGCCGATAGACCACCGCATCGTAGTAGATGTGACGGAGGTACTCGCTGGGCGGCCGCGAGATCTTCACCCGCGCCGCGTTCATGTTGTTGAAGCAGATCTCCAGCCGGCCCGCGAGGTAGGGCAGCGTCGCGCCGCCATGGGCGGCGATGATCTTGAGGTTGGGATAGCGGTCAAGGAAGCCGTCGAAGATCATCCGCGCGATCGCGAGGGTGGTGTCGAACATGAATCCCACCGAGGCGATCAGGTTGTAGACGCGGACGTCGAGCTCCGGCGTGCCCGGCGGCGCCGTCGGGTGGACGAGCACCGGCAGGGCGCGGCGGTCGATCTCCTGCCAGATCGGCGCGAAGTGCGGGTCGGTGAGCGAGCGCCCGTTGATGTTGGCGAGCACCATCACGCCGACCGCGCCCTTCTCGTCGCAGGCGCGCTTCAGCTCCTTGACGGCGAGCTCTGGATACTCCCAGGGCAGCGAGGCGATGTAGCGCAGCCGCGAGGGGTGCGCCGCCTG
>DATKPX010000413.1:0-2701 GCA_035523855.1 Allostellaceae bacterium | reverse complement strand
CGCCAGTGGCCGATCCATTCCTCCACCATGTCGATGAGGCGGGCCGCCATCCCCGTCACGTCCATCAGCGCGCCGGCGATCATGAAGAAGGGGATCGACAGCAGGACGAAGCTGCCGATCCCGGCCTGGTAGGCCGCCGGCACCACCACCAGCGGCGCCAGGCCGGTGACCAGGAAAAAGAGGATGCCGCCGAGCGCCAGCACGATGGCGATCGGCGCGCCGGCGAGGAAAGCCAGGATCAGCATCGGCGCGATCGGCAGCATCGGATCGAAGGCGCCGCCGAGGACGTGCAGGCGGAGCGCGACCGCGAGGACGCCGACCGCCGCGGCGATCAGGAAGCCGAGGCCGATGCCACGCCCGTCGAGGCGCAGCAGCTTCTCGATGGCGAACAGGAGCATGAGCGCAAGGCCGACGCCGAGCCAGATCGCCACCCAGCCGTTGCTGATGTCGAGCACCGGCAGTGACTGCGCCACCTGCAGGCGGAAGAAGGTCGGAAACACCAGCAGCGAGATCGCCGCCACCGCGATCACCGCCCAGAGGCCAACCGCCTCCGCGGTGTCGCGCGCGCGGCCGGGCAGCCGCTCGACCAGCGCCCGGTAGGCCATGCCGCTGCCGCGCCGGTAATAGGCGGCGGCGCCGGGAAAGCTGATGACGGCGAGGCAGATGATCGAGAGGTCGGCCGCCCAGTCGATGCCGGTGTTGAAGGCGTAGCGCCCGACCGTATTGGCGAAGGTGACGGCGAGGTCGATGGCGAGCGCCGAGACGACCAGCACCTCGGTCGCCAGCGCCAGGAGGGCGGGCACGCCGAGCGGGGCCGGGCGGGCGGCAACCCGAGCCTCAGGCCGGTCCGAGCTCGTGAATGGCCTGCGCAATGAGATCCTTGCCGATCGAGGCCTCGAACTGCTGATAGACGGGGCGCGTCGCGGCGACGAACTTCTCGCGCTCCGCCGGCTCAAGATCGTTCACCTGCATCGCCGCCTTGATCTTCTCCACCGCCGCCGTGGTGGTCTCCGGCTGCGTCTTCCACTCCCAGTCCATCGCCGTCTTCATCGCTTGCTGCGCCATCCCCTGCTCGTCCGGCGTAAAGCTCTCCCAGAGCGCCTTGTTCATCGCGACGCCGAAGAGATCCATGATGTGGGCGGTGCTGGAGAAGTACTTGCTCACCTCGTAGAGCTTGAGATTGACGATATCGACCGAGGAATTCTCCACGCCGTCGACGGTGTGCTGCTGCAGCGCCAGGTACATCTCCGCCGAATCCAGACCGACGGGATTGGCGCCCAGCAACTGGAAGGTCTTGAGGAAGACCGGGCTGGAGATGACGCGGACCTTCATGCCGGCGAGATCCGCCGGCCCATGCACGGGTCTGAGGTTGTTTGCCATCTGGCGCGGGCCCATGATGAGCCAGCCGAGGAGCTTGAAGCCGGCATCGCCGGCAAAGCCCGCCATCCGCGCGCCGAAAGCACCGTCGAGCGCCGTGCGCAGCCGCTCCTGCGAGCTCACCAGGAAGGGCAGGCTGAAGACATCCATCTGCTTGGCGAAACCCGCGAACCAAGCGGGCACCGCGATCGCCATCGAGAGGGTGCCGAGCTGCACCGCGGTCAGCATGTCCTTGATGCTGCCGAGCTGCGAGTTCGGATAGATGTCGATCTTGATCTTGTTGCCGGAGAGCTTCGCCAGCTCGTCGGCGAACATCGCGACCGCCTTGCCGTAGGTCGAGTCCGGCGGCACCGGCGTGCCGAAGCGCAGGGAGCGCGTCGCCTGGGCGCGCACGATCGCCGGCGCGCCGATGATGCCGGCGGCGAGCGATGCCGCGAGCAGACGCCGCCGGGCGACCGGCTGAAATGCGGATGGCCGCTTCTGCATGACGGCGTCCTCCCCTGCTTTCGAGCTTTGCGTCGATTGTGGAGCATCTCTGCGGAACCGCAAGGCTCCCGTATTGCATGAAAGTGCGTGAGCGTGCCTCGCGCCCCACGCCGCTGTGCGGGAGCGGCGCGCTTCCCCAATCCGGCGAGCGGGCGGCGCGTCCGCCTTCTCGTCACGCGGCGGCATGCAATTTCATTCAATACCGAGCGGTCGGACTCCTCGACCGTGATCCCCGAATGAAAAGCGGTGTCGCCACGCGCGGCGCCGCACGAGGGGGAGATCGCCGATGTTCTACGATTGGACGTCGCAACTCGATCGCCGCGAGAAGCGCGCGATGTGGGCCTGCTTCGGCGGCTGGTCGCTCGATGCGGTCGACGTCCAGGTCTACAGCTATCTCATTCCGACCCTGATGGCGGTCTGGGGCATCACCGCGCCGCAGGCGGGCATGCTCGGCACCGTGGCGCTGGTGCTGTCCGCCTTCGGCGGCTGGTTCGCCGGCGCGCTCAGCGACCGTTTCGGCCGCGTCCGCATCCTGCAGATCACCATCCTCTGGTTCGCCTTTTTCACCTTCCTCAGCGGCTTCACCAACTCCTTCGGCCAGCTCTTCTTCTGCCGCGCCATGCAAGGCATCGGCTTCGGCGGCGAATGGGCCTGCGGCTCGGTGCTGATCGGCGAGATCGTGCGCGGCCAGTACCGCGGCCGCGCCGTCGGCTATGTGCAGAGCGGCTGGGCGGTCGGCTGGTGCAGCGCCGCCATCCTCTACACCATCATGTTCACGGCGCTGCCGCCGGAGTGGGCCTGGCGGGTGATGTTCTGGATCGGCCTAGATCGGAAGAGC
>DATKPX010000412.1:0-10272 GCA_035523855.1 Allostellaceae bacterium | reverse complement strand
AACGTCGCCGGCGCGGCGCTTGACGAAGATGACGTCCAGCTCGCCGGCATCGAAGCGGCTGTAAAGCACCTCGCTCAGTCCGAAGGTGAGCTCGACGTCGACCGAGCCGTGCTTCTCGGCGAAGCTCGCCAGGACCGAGGCCAGCTCGCGCAGCGCGAAATCCTCGCAGGCGCCGAACCGGATCCGGCCCCGCGGCTCCCACCCGGAGAGGAAGCTGTCCATCCGCGTGATCGCCTCGACGATGTCGCGGGCGAAGATGACCAGCGTGTCGCCGTCCGGCGTCAGCGTCACGCCATGCGTGTCGCGCGCGAAGAGGGTGCGGCGCAGCTTGGCCTCGAGTTGCTGGATGTGGGAGCTTACGGTCGATTGGCTGATCCCGAGCTGCTGCGCGGCGCGGGTGAAGCTCTTTGTGTCCGCGAGCCGCACGAAGGAAAGCAGCCACTGCGGCAGAGGCATGTCAGCGGCGAACCTCATGGGTCGAAGCGGCTTCTGGTCTGACATGTCTCGCTCATAGCTGGACCGGCGCGGCGCTCACGCAGTCGGATGCATACCGATCGCGCGAATCGACAGCATAAGGGGGGTGCCGGATGGCATCGTGCCATGATCTAGATCAGAATCGCTGCGCCGCCATGCCCGTCCATGTAACCCGGCATCGTTGACGAACAGCTAATCGGTCTGCTCCGGAGACGATCTTCCGATCCTGCCGCATACCGTCGCGTGTTCCCAGCGGCATCGCGGCGTGCAAAGAGGTTCGCCTCGTCGCCCGGCGATAGCGAAGCAGAGGAAACTCCCCATATCGTGGCTTGAATCGCACCTGGCGATGTCTGCCGCTGGTCAGGCCAAGCGGGCCAGCAGGTCGTGATGCTCCGGGTGCCGCCGCATCCAGGCGGCGGCGTAGCTGCAGGTCGGCACGAGCTTGAGACCCTCGGCGCGGATCGCCGCCACCGCCGCGGTCATCAGCCGGTCCGCCGCGCCCTGGCCGCGCAGCGGCCGCGGCGTCTCCACATGGTAAATGACGATCATCCCGTCGCGGCGGCGATAGGCGGCGTAGACGACCATGCCCTCCACCAGCAGCTCGAAGCGGCTCTCGTGCCGGACGTCGCGAAATTCTTCCGTCATCGACCCGTGTCCCTCTGCCGCGGCGTCCCCCGACTTGCCGGAGCTGAATCGGGGGCACATTTTAATTCGCATGCGTGGGCGCGTCTCTCGACCGAGCGGCCCGCCGTTCTGGACGCGGTCGATAACCCGGGGAAGGTATCTCGCCATGCCGCTCGATCACGATCAAATCTGCCGCATGCTGGTCCGCAAGACGGCCGAAGGCATCATCTATGTGGACGGGGCCAACAGGATCCGGCTCTGGAACGACGGGGCCACGCGCATCTTCGGATTCAACGAGGGCGAAGCGCTCGGCCAGTCGCTCGACATCATCATCCCCGAGAATTTGCGCGAGCGCCACGGGACCGGCTTCGACCAGACGATGGCGACGGGCGTCACCCGCTATGGCGCCGGCGATCTGCTCGCGGTGCCGGCGCTGCGCAAGGACGGATCGCGGATCTCCATCGAGTTCACCATCCTTCCCTTCCATGACGAGACCGGGAAGATCGCCGGCATCGGCGCCGTCATCCGCGACGTGACGGCGCGCTTTGCCCAGACGAAGGAGCTGAGGAAGCGCATCGCCGAGCTGGAGCGGCGCTGAGGCGCGTCCGGCGGGTCGCGGGCTCGGCAACAAGCATCAGGGCGTCAGGCCGGTGACCTTGAGTCCCCGCGCGGCGAAGATGCCGCGGATGCGCTGCACCAGCTTCGCGTCGGGGGGCTCGGTGTCGTAGAGCTGGTAGGGGAGCGCCAGCTCGCGCCACTTGAATTCGCCGAGCTTGTGGAAGGGCAGGACATCGACGCGCTCGACGTTGCCAAGCCCGGCGGCGAACTCGGCGAGCCGGCCGGTCTCGGCGAGATCGTCCGTGAGGCCCGGCACCAGGACGTAGCGCAGCCAGAGAGGCTTGCGCGTCGCCGCCAGCCGCTCGGCGAATTCCAACGTGGGCCGCAGCGGCACGCCGGTGAGGCGGCGGTAGCGGGCTTCGTCGAAGGCCTTGATATCGAGCAGAACGAGATCGAGATCGGCAAGCAGCGCATCGCTCGCGTGCGAGCCGAGAAAGCCCGACGTGTCGAGGGCGGTATGCAGCCCGTGCTCCTTGCAGCCGCGCAGCACCGCCGCGACGAATTCCGGCTGCACCAAGGGCTCGCCGCCGCTCAGGGTGACGCCGCCCCCGGCGCGCTTCAGGAAACGGGTGTAGGAGGCGATCTCGGCCACGGCCGCAACAGAATTGGTGTACTTCCCGTCATGCATGTGCCGCGTGTCGGGGTTGTGGCAGTAGAGGCAGCGGAGCGGACAGCCGGCGAGGAAGAGCACATAGCGCACGCCCGGCCCATCCGACGTGCCGGCGGTCTCGACCGAA
This sequence comes from Allostellaceae bacterium, assembly GCA_035523855.1. GTDB lineage: Bacteria > Pseudomonadota > Alphaproteobacteria > ATCC43930 > CGMCC-115725 > DASZHJ01. The sequence continues at coordinate 7,819 of DATKPX010000412.1, read as the reverse complement.
TGCACCCAGCCCGCGACCTCGGTGCTTCCGGAGCCGGCTTCCCCGGAAGCGATCGCGTCGTCGTCAAGCATGGTCATGGAAGGTCCGGTTGATGACGTCGAGCTGCTGCTCGCGCGTCAGCTTGATGAAGTGCACCGCATAGCCGGAGACGCGGATGGTCAGCTGCGGATAGAGCTCGGGATGCTCCATGGCGTGCAGCAGCGTCGCGCGCTCGAACACGTTGACGTTGATGTGGTGCCCGCCCTGGCCGAAATACCCGTCGAGCAGGCCGGCGAGGTTCGCGACCTGCTCCTCCGCCGTCGGGCCCAGCCCCGCAGGCGTGATGGTGAAGGTGTAGGAGATGCCGTCCTGGGCGTGGGCATAGGGCAGCTTCGCCACCGAGGCCATCGAGGCCACGGCCCCCTTGGCGTCGCGGCCGTGCATCGGGTTGGCGCCCGGCGCGAAGGGCACGCCCGCCTTGCGGCCGTCCGGCGTGGTGCCGGTCTTCTTGCCGTAGACGACGTTCGAGGTGATGGTCAGCACCGACATGGTGGGCGTCGCGTCGCGATAGGCCTTCTGCCTGCGCAGCATCCCCATGAAGGTCTCGACCAGCCACACGGCGATGCCGTCGACGCGCTCGTCGTTGTTGCCATAGGCGGGCCATTCGCCGGCGATCTCGAAGTCGGTCGCCAGGCCCTGTGCATTGCGTACCGGGCGGACGCGGGCGTGCTTGATGGCCGAGAGCGAGTCCGCGACCACCGACAGGCCGGCGATGCCGCAGCCCATGGTGCGGAACACGTCGCGATCGTGCATCGCCATCTCGAGCCGCTCGTACATGTACTTGTCGTGCATGTAGTGGATGGCGTTGAGCGTGTTCATGTAGACGCGCGCCAGCCATTCCAGCATCGGCAGGAGACGTGCGACCACCGTGTCGTAGTCGAGGAGCTCGCCGGTCACCGGCTGATAGGTGGGGCCGATCTGCTCGCCGCTGAGCTCGTCGCGGCCGCCGTTGATGGCGTAGAGCAGCGCCTTCGCCAGATTGGCCCGCGCGCCGAAGAACTGCAGCTGCTTGCCGAGCCGCATCGCCGAGACGCAGCAGGCGATGCCGTAGTCGTCGCCCCAGAACGGCCGCATCAGATCGTCGTTCTCGTACTGCAGCGAGCAGGTCTTGATCGAGGTCTCGGCGCAGAAGCGCTTGAACCCGGCCGGCAGCCGCTCGGACCAGAGCACGGTCAGGTTGGGCTCCGGCGCCGGGCCGAGATTGTGCAGCGTCTGCAGCATGCGGAAGCTGCTCTTGCTGACCAGCGTGCGGCCGTCGATCGCCATCCCGCCCATGCACTCGGTGACCCAGGTGGGATCGCCGGAGAACAGCTGGTCATACTCGGGGGTCCTGAGGAAGCGCACGAGACGGAGCTTGATGACGAACTGGTCGATGAGCTCCTGCGCGTCGCTTTCGCCGAGCCGGCCCTCGCGGAGATCGCGCTCGATATAGATGTCGAGGAAGGTCGACACCCGGCCCAGCGACATCGCCGCGCCGTTCGCTTCCTTGATCGCCGCGAGGTAGGCGAAATAGGTCCACTGCACCGCCTCGATCGCATTGGCGGCGGGACGGCGCACGTCGAAGCCGTAGGACTGCGCCATCTCCACGAGCTCGCCCAGCGCCTTGATCTGCTCGGCGATCTCCTCGCGGAGCCGCAAGGTGTCCTGGTCGAGGCAGTCGCGCTCCAGCGATTTCTGCTGCAGCTTCTTGTCCGCGATGAGGAAATCGGCGCCGTAGAGGGCGAGGCGGCGGTAATCGCCGATGATGCGGCCCCGGCCATAGGAATCGGGCAGGCCGGTGATGACGCCGGAGCGCCGGCAGCGCAGCGCCTCCTCGGTATAGACATCGAAGACGCCGTCATTGTGCGTCTTCCGGATCGCCGGAAAGATGCCATCGAGCGCGGGCGCCGTGGCGAAGCCATAGGCCTTGAGGCCGGTCTTCACCATGCGGTAGCCGCCGAGCGGCATGATCGCCCGCTTCAGCGGCGCATCGGTCTGCAGCCCGACGATGAGCTCGAGCTCGCGATCGATGTAGCCGGGCGCGTGCGCGAGGATCGAGGCCGGCGTCTCCCCGTCGACGGCGAGAACGCCGCCATGGGCGGCACGCTCCTTGGCGGCGAGCTCGCGAACCTGGCGGAGCAGCGCCTGGGTGCGGGGGGTCGCGCCGGCCAGGAAGCTCGCATCGCCGGTATAGGGCGTCACGTTCTCCATGATGAAGCCGCGCAGGTCCACCTCGCGGCGCCACGCGCCGGAGCCGAATCCCCGCCACGGATCGAGGGAAGGGGTCTGGGGCCGCCCGGCGAGCCGCTCTTTCACCATGCCGTCCATCGCAATCCATCCTTTTCGTTCACGATCAAGCCGCGGCGCGGGCGCCGTCACCGAACCGCGCCGGCTCGCGGAAATCGCGAAATACTGCCATGGGGTCGGCGCGAACGCGTTGATCTGGCGCAATTAAGCAAAGTCCCGCCGGTCGCCACGCCGAGCCATGCTGAAGAAAGGCTTAAGGGGTGCCTGGTCGCGCCGGCCGGCGGCGCCGCCATTGAGACAGATCATGGACGCGCCGCGACCGTTCCGGGACCATGGGCTCGAGGCGCACACCCCGCGCTTCAGCCGGGCCGCGGTCCGTCGGCCGGTCCTCTCGCAGTCGGTGGAAAACAACGATGCCCCTGATCATTGCCAGGCTCGAGGGCCAGATCGGCACGCTCACGCTCAATCGCCCGGAGAAACGCAACGCGATTTCCGAGGCGCTGGTGAACGAGGCGCTGGCGGCGCTCGCCGGGTTCGAGACCGCCGGCGCCCGCGTCGTGGTGCTGCGGGCGCTGCCGGGCAGCCGCGTCTGGTCGGCGGGCCATGATCTCGCCGAGCTGCCGGAAGGCGGCCGCGATCCGCTCACCTGGGACGATTCGCTGCGGAAGCTCGTGCGCGCCATCGCCGGCTTCCCGGCTCCTGTGATCGCGATGGTGGAGGGTTCGGTCTGGGGCGGCGCCTGCGAGCTGGTGCTGGCCTGCGACATCGTCGTCGCCGCCGCCGACAGCACTTTCGCGATCACGCCGGCGCGCCTCGGCGTTCCCTACGATCTCTCCGGCATGTCGAACCTCGTCAACGCCATCGGCATTCACATGCTCAAGGAAATGCTGTTCACCGCCCAGCCGCTCGACGTCCCGCGCGCCGAGCGCCTGGGCATCGTCAACTACGCGCTTCCCGCCGGGGAGCTCGAGGCACGCGTCGCCGAGCTGGCGCGGCGGATCCTCGACAACGCGCCGCTCAGCATCGCGGTGATGAAGGAGGAAATCCGCATCCTTTGCGGCGCCCGGCCGGTCGCGCCGGAGGGCTACACCCGCGTCCAAGGGATGCGGCGGCAGGCCTATGACAGTCCCGAATACCGCGAAGGCATCGCCGCCGCCCGCGAGCAACGCCCGCCGGTGTTCGAGGGCAAGCCTCGATCGCGGCGCGGGCGTCCTCAGACCGGCGCCACCGGGACCGTGTATTCCGGCCACAGAAGCAGGTGATTGCCGCTGGTCACCGACTGGATGGCGCCGGCGATCTCGGGCTGAAGCCGATTCATCTCGTTGAAGGAGCGGATCTGGGCCTCGCTCACCCGCGCGAAATGCTCAGCGGCCTTGAGCGCGATCGCGTCGGCCAGGGCCTGCTTGTCGGAGGCGTCACGCTGGGGAACCGCGACGGTGACGTAAAGGGTGAACGGCACCGCGACGGTGACGGTACCGGAGGGATCTAGGGAGGACATGGCGGACACTCCTGGGCACGAGAACAACTAGGTCACCGCGCGCGCACAAGGGCGATACCCCTGGCGCGCGGCTCGGTCGTCTCCGGCGACTGCGCATGCTCGGCGTAAGCGCGGCCGTAATAGCTGTCGAGCAGCAGCTGCTTGATCTCGCTGATCAGCGGGAACCGCGGGTTGGCCCCGGTGCACTGGTCGTCGAAGGCGGCCTCGGCCATGCTGTCGAGCTTGGCGAGAAACTCCGACTCCGGAATGCCGGCGGCCTGGATCGAAGGCGGGATGTCGAGGGCGGCCTTGAGCTCCTCGATCCACGCCACCAGGCGATCGACCCGCTCATGGTCGCTGCTTCCGCCGAGGCCGAGATGGCGGGCGATCTCCGCGTAGCGGGCGACGCTCTTCGGCCGATCGTACTGGCTGAATGCGGTCTGCTTGGCCGGGATGTCGACCCCGTTGTAGCGGACGACATTGGCGATCATCAGCGCGTTGGCGAGGCCGTGGGCCAGATGGAACTCGGAGCCGAGCTTGTGGGCGATCGAGTGGCAGACGCCGAGGAACGCGTTGGCAAACGCGATCCCCGCCAGGCTCGCGGCATTGTGCACCTGCTCGCGCGCGCGCGGATCGCCGGCGCCGTTCCGATAGGCCGACGGGAGATGCGACTTGAGGAGCTTCAGCGCCTGCAGCGCCTGGCCGTCGCTGTACTCGTTGGCCAGCACCGAGACATAGGCCTCGAGCGCGTGGGTCACCGCGTCGATCCCGCCGGCGGCGGTGAGCGCTTTCGGCAGCGTCATCACCAGATTGGCGTCGAGGATCGCCATGTGCGGCGTGAGCTCGTAATCGGCGATCGGATATTTGATGCCGGTGGTCTCGTCGGTGACGACGGCAAATGGCGTCACTTCCGACCCGGTGCCGGAGGTGGTCGGAACCGCGACGAACTCCGCCTTCCGGCCCAGCTTGGGGAAGCGATAGATGCGCTTGCGGATGTCCATGAAGCGCAGCGCCAGGTCCTCGAACGCCACATCCGGCTGCTCGTACATGACCCAGATGAGCTTGGCCGCGTCCATGGGAGAGCCGCCGCCCAGCGCCAGGATGACGTCCGGATTGAAGGCGTTCGCCACCGCCGCGCCCTGCCGCACCACGGCGAGCGTCGGATCGGCCGAGACCTCGAAGAAGCATTCCACGGCGAGCCCGAGATCCTTCAGGATGCAGGCGACCGAGTCGGCGAGACCGCTGTTGAACAGATAGTGGTCGGTGACGATCAGGCAGCGCTGCTTGCCGCGCAGCTCCTCGAGCGCGGTCCGCAGCGAGCCGCGGCGGAAATAGATCGATTTCGGCAGCTTGTGCCAGAGCATGTTCTCGGCCCGCTTGGCGACGATCTTGCGGTTGAGCAGATGCCGCGGGCCGACATTCTCGGAGATCGAGTTGCCGCCCCAGGACCCGCAGCCGAGCGTCAGCGACGGCGCCAGGCCGAAATTATAGAGATCGCCGATGCCGCCCTGCGAGGCCGGCGAATTGATGAGAATGCGCGCCGTCTTCATCTTGTCCGCGAAATGACGGATGCGCTCCGGCCGCAGATCCTGGTCGGTGTAGAGCACCGACGTGTGGCCGATACCGCCCAGATGCACCAGCGCCGCCGCCTTGTCGCAGGCCTCGGCGAAATCGCGGGCGCGGTAGAGCGCGAGCGTCGGCGACAGCTTCTCGTGGGCAAAGGCTTCCGCCTCGGTCACGTCCTCGACCTCGCCGATCAGCACCTTGGTGGAGGGCGGCACGGCAAACCCCGCCATCCGGGCGATGGTCTGGGCGGATTGCCCGACGATATCGCCGTTGAGCTGACCGTCGATGAGCAGGACCTTGCGCACCGCATCGGCCTCGAGGGCGGTGAGGATGTAGCCGCCATGCCGGGAGAACCGGTCGCGCACCGAGTCGTAGACGGCATCGACGGCGATCACCGCCTGCTCCGACGCGCAGATGACGCCGTTGTCGAGCGTCTTCGACATCAGGATGGAGGCGATGGCGCGCTTGATGTCGGCATGCTCGTCGATCACCGCCGGCGTGTTGCCGGCGCCGACGCCGATCGCCGGCTTGCCGGAGGAATAGGCCGCCTTCACCATGTTGCCGCCGCCGGTGGCGAGGATCAGGTCGACCTCGGGATGCTGCATGGCGGCGTTGGTGAGGGCGAGCGACGGCTGGTCGATCCAGCCGATGATGTCCTGGGGCGCGCCCGCGGCGACGGCCGCCTCCAGCACCAGGCGCGCCGCCTCGCAGGTCGCGCGGCGGGCGCGCGGATGCGGCGAGAACAGGACGCCGTTGCGCGTCTTGAGGCTGATCAGCGCCTTGAAGATCGCGGTGGAGGTCGGGTTGGTGGTCGGCACGATCGCGCAGATGAGTCCCACCGGCTCGGCGATGGTGACGACGCCGACATCATGGTCCTCCTCGAGGATGCCGCAGGTCTTCTCGTCCTTGTACTTGTTGTAGATGTACTCGGAGGCGAAGTGATTCTTGATGACCTTGTCCTCCATCACGCCCATGCCGGTCTCCTCGACGGCAAGCTTGGCGAGACGGATGCGCGCGTTGGCGGCGGCAAGGGCGGCGCTGCGGAAGATGCGGTCCACCGCCTCCTGCGAGTAGTCCGCGAATGTCCGCTGGGCAGCCCTGATCCGGGCGATCAAGTCGTTGAGGTCGGCAAGCGTGGTGACGGGCATTGAGTCTCCGGGATTTCAGGGCGCGCGAGGCGGCCCCCTCCCGTGCTGGGAGGGGGCCGCCCTGTCGCCGTTCGATATGCGAGCGTTACGTGCCGCGGCGATGCCTCAGTCGTCGGCGATGGCCATCTGAGGGACCTTCGCGGCAACCGCATTCCGCCATGTCGGCCGGTGGCTCTTCAGCGGCACGACGATGAGGCCGGCGCCGATCGCCATCGCCGCCGAGGCCGTCATCGCGACACCGTAGCCCCACTGCGAGATGAGGACGGCGGAAAGCACGCCGCCATAGACGCCGCCCGATCCCTTGGCGATCGCGTAGAGCAGGCCGTAGTTCGCGCCTGCCGCCACATCGCCGTAGTAGTCGCCGATGACGGCGGGGAAGAGCGAGAACAGCGGACCCCAGAAGAAGATCGCAAGGATCGCCGCCGCGACGAAGAGAAGCTCGCTCTCCAGCGCGCCCGCGACGGTCGTCAGCAGCAGGAAGCATCCGCTCAGTATGTAGCTGCCGATCATCGCGTTCTCGCGGCCGATCTTCTCCGAGATCGTGGCGAGCATCACGCGGCCGAGGCCGTTCGCGATGGCGACGCCGCCGGCTGCCGCCGTGGCCGCCACCGCGCCGAAGCCGAAGCTGCCGGAGTAGCTGACGATCTTGCTGACGCCCGCGAGCCCGGCGCTCGAGATCAGGATGAAGGAGCCGATGAGCGCCCACATCTGCCAGGTCGAGCAGGCCTCCTTCAGGGTGAACTGATGCTCGGGCGCGCGCTTGGCAGCGGCATTCTGCCCCCAGCCGGCCGGCTTCCAGCCCGCCGGCGGATCCTTCATGACGAAGGCGCAGAGGATCGAGACGCCGCCGATGATGGCCGCCATCAGGTAGATGATGAGGAAGAAGTCGGAGTCGGGCGCCGTCTTCGGGATCGCGCGCAGCGGGAAGATGAAGGGCAGCGCGCCCCAGGAGAAGGAAGCCGCGATGAGGCCGGCGGTGATGCCGCGCTTGTCGGGGAACCACTTGTTCGCGGTGGTCACCGCCGCGTTGTAGACGAAGCCGGCGAAGAAGCTGCCGATGCACCACAGGATCACCACGGTCCAGAAGGACGGGCCGAGGGATAGGGCGAAGATGCCGATGCCGCCGACGAAACCGCCGGCGATGGTGACGGAGCGCGGCCCGAACTTGTCGCGCAGGATGCCGCCGGGAAGCATGCCGATCGATTCGAACACGACGAAGAGGGTGAACATCAGACCCATCTGCGTGTGCGACCACTGGTACATGCTGCCGAGGCGCGTCTCGAGCGAGCTCCAGGCGTACTCGTAGGGAGCGATGATTCCCATCGCGACGAATGCCGCCGCGAACACGATCCAGCGGCTGTAG
>DATKPX010000411.1:0-8061 GCA_035523855.1 Allostellaceae bacterium | reverse complement strand
CAGGCCCTGAGCGCGCCCATGGGGGGCCCGACCGCGTGGGCGCCGCAGCGCCCGGGAAGCCGAGCCGCCGCTCCCAAGGGGCGCCGCATCGGCCTCCTGGGCGGCTCCTTCAACCCCGCCCATCGCGGCCACCTCCATGTCAGCCTGGAGGCGTTGAAGCGCCTCGACCTCGACGAGGTCTGGTGGCTGGTGGCGCCGCAGAACCCGCTGAAGCCGACCAAGGGCATGATGCCGTTCGAGGAGCGGCTCGCCGCCGCCCGCGCCTTCATCCGGCATCCGCGCATCAAGGTCACCGCGATCGAGGCGGCGCTCCGCACGCGCTACACCGCCGACACGCTGGCGGCGCTGCGGCAGCGCTTCCCCAACACCCGCTTCGTCTGGCTGATGGGGGCCGACAACCTGGCGCAGATCCGCCACTGGGAGCGCTGGGAATCAATCTTTCGGCTAGTGCCGGTTGCGGTTTTCGACCGCCCTACCTATGTTTCGAGGGCATTGGCGGAGCTCGCCGCCAAGCGCTTCGAGCGGCACCGATTGCCGGCGGGAAGCGCCCGGCATCTGGCCGATCGGGCACCGCCCGCCTGGGTGTTCTTCCCGATCCGGCTCGATGGCAGCTCCGCCACCGCCCTCCGCGCCAGGCGCCGGAGGACCGCTGCCATTAAGACAACGAGGTGACAGCCATCCCGCGCGCACGACCCAAGGCCCGGAAAGCCGCGGCCCCCGCCCCCGCCCACCGCGAGCGGATCACGCAGACCCACGACGACGGCAAGGCCGAGGACATCGTCGTCATCGACCTCCTCGGCAAATCCAGCATCGCCGACCACATGGTGATCGCCACCGGACGCTCCCAGCGCCAGGTCTCGGCGCTCGCCGAACGGGTGATCGCCCTGCTCAACGAGAAGGGCAAGCCGCGTCCCGCGGCGGAAGGCATGCGCCAGGGCGACTGGGTGCTGATCGACGCCGGCGACGTGATCGTGCACCTGTTCCGGCCGGAGGTGCGCAGCTTCTATAACCTCGAGAAGATGTGGGGCGCGGCGCTGCCGGAAGCCGGCAGCGCGTCGAGCTGAGGCCGGCGCGGCAAGCCGCCCATGCGCCTCCTGATCCTGGCGGTCGGCCGGGTCAAATCCGGCCCGCTGGCGGCGCTGCAGAAGGAATACGCCCACCGCCTCACCTGGCCGCTGGAGATCCGCGAGGTGGAGGAGCGCCGCGCGCTGGCGGGAGCCGAGCGCAAGGCGCGCGAAGGCGAGCTGCTGCTGGCGGCCCTTCCCGAGGGCGCGAAGCTGGTGGCGCTCGACGAGCGGGGGAAGCCGCTTGGCAGCCGGGACTTCGCCCAGCAGCTCGGACGCTGGCGCGAGAGCGGCACGAAGACCCTGGCATTCATCCTGGGCGGCGCCGACGGCCTCGCCCCGCCGGTGCTGGAGCGCGCCCAGTTAACCCTTTCCCTCGGCGCCATGACCTGGCCGCATCTCCTGGCACGCACGCTGCTGCTGGAGCAGCTCTATCGGGCGCAGCAGATCCTCGCCGGCCACCCCTACCACCGGGATTGACGCTATTTACCACGGCTTTCCGCGGCCGGCGGCCTTCCGCCGGCGGGCCGATTCCTCTATAAGTCGGGGCAATGACATCATCCTTTCGGCCGCGCCCGGTGGTGCTCTGCATCCTCGACGGGTGGGGCCATCGCGTCGACTGCACCGACAACGCCATCTGCGAGGCGAAAACGCCGGCCTGGCATCGCTTCATGGCGCAGTTCCCGCATGCCTACCTGCAGGCGAGCGAGCTCTTCGTGGGCCTGCCGAGCGGGCAGATGGGCAATTCCGAAGTCGGCCACATGAACATCGGCGCCGGCCGCGTGGTGATGCAGGACCTGCCGCGCATCGACACGGCGATCAAGGACGGCTCGCTGCAGCGCGAGCCCGGCCTCGGCGACTTCATCGCCGCGCTCAAGAAGAGCGGCGGCGCCGCGCATCTGATGGGGCTGCTGTCGCCGGGCGGCGTCCATTCGCACCAGGAGCACATCGCCGCGCTGGCGCGCTATCTCTCCGAGGCCGGCATCAAGGTGCGGGTGCACGCCTTCCTCGACGGCCGCGACACGCCGCCGAAGAGCGCCGAGGGCTATCTCAAGACATTCGCCGATAAGACCGCGCAGCTCAAAGACGTCGGGATCGCCACCGTGAGCGGCCGCTACTACGCCATGGACCGCGACAAGCGCTGGGAGCGGGTCGAGAAGGCCTATGCCTGCCTCACCGCCGGCGAGGGCGAGCGCGCGGGCGACGCCGCCGCCGCCGTGCGCCAGAGCTACGCCACCGGCAAAAGCGACGAGTTCGTGCTGCCGACCGCGATCGGCGGCTACAAGGGCATCGCCGATGGCGACGGCGTGCTGATGGCGAATTTCCGCGCCGACCGCGTGCGCGAGATCCTGCTGGCGCTGCTCGATCCCGGCTTCAAGGGCTTCGCGCGGCCGCGCACGGTGAAGTTCTCGGCGGCGCTCGGCATGACCGAGTACTCGACCGAGCTCAACGCGTTCCTGAAGACGCTGTTCCCGCCGGAGGATCTGAAGGAGACCTTCGGCGAGGTGGTGTCAGAGGCGGGCCTCACCCAGCTCCGCATCGCCGAGACCGAGAAATACGCCCACGTCACCTTCTTCCTGAACGGCGGCCGCGAGGAGGAATTCCCCGGTGAGAGCCGCATCCTCGTCCCCTCGCCCAAGGTCGCGACATACGACATGAAGCCGGAAATGTCCGCCAACGAGGTGACGGACAAGCTGGTGGAGGCGATCAACGCCGGGCGCTTCGACGTCGTCGTCGTCAATTACGCCAACACCGACATGGTGGGCCACACCGGCGATATCGCCGCCGCCATCAAGGCGGTGGAGGCGGTCGACCACTGTCTCGACCGGCTCTCCCAGGCCGTCACCCATGCGGGCGGCACGCTGCTGATCACCGCCGATCACGGCAACGCCGAGGTGATGCGCGATCCCAAGACCGGCGAGCCGCACACCGCGCACACGCTCAACCCGGTGCCGCTGCTGCTGGTCAATCCGCCGGCGGGCGTCGCCGGCCTCGAGAACGGGCGGCTCGCCGACATCGCGCCGACCCTGCTGACGCTGCTGGGACTGCCGCAGCCGGCGGTGATGACGGGACACTCCCTGGTGCGCCGCGCCCGAGCCGAAGCCCGTGCTTCGGCCTGAGCGGCACCCCTCCCTCGCTCCCTTCGCCGCCGCGGCGGCATTCCTTGTTCTGACCCTGCCGGCGCGCGCCGACCAGGCGCCGCAGCAGCAGCTCAAATCGGTGGAGCAGCAGCTCGACCAGAGCCGCAGCCAGCAGGACGCGCTCGCGAAGCAGGCGGAGGCGCTCGCCAGCGAGCTCGCGAGCCTGCGCGCCGACAGCGTACAGGCGGCGGAGGCGGCGCAGGCGCATGAGCGCACGCTCTCCGATCTCGAAGGGCAGCTTACCTCGCTCGCCGCCGACGAGACGGAGAAGAAGGCGTCGATCGAGCGCGACCGGGCGCGCGAGGCCGATCTGCTGGCGGCCTTGGCGCGCCTTGCGCGCAACCCGCCGGAGGCGCTCGCCTTCGGCCCGGCGGAGCCGTCGGACGCGATCCGCACCGGCGTGCTGCTGGGCGAGACGGTTCCGCGGCTGGAGACCGAGGCGCGCTCGCTCCGCATCGAGCTCGCCGACCTGCAGCGGCTGCGCGCCCAGATCGCCCGCAAGCGCCAGGCGACCGAGACGGAGCAGCGGGCGCTCACCGCCGAGAATACGCGGCTCGACGGCCTCATCCAGCGCAAGACCGCGATCCGCGAGCAGACGCTGCAGAGCGCCCAGGAGACCGTCCTGCACATGCAGCAGCTCTCGGCGCAGGCGAGCGATCTGCGCGAGCTGATCGAGAAGCTGGAGGCCGAGCGCAAGGCGCGCGAGGAGGCAGCACGGCTCGAGGCCGAGCGGCGGGCGCGCGAGGAAGCCGCGCGCCAGGAGGCCGAGCGCAAGGCCGAGGCCGAGCGGAAGGCGCGGCTCGCGGCCATCCCGAGTCTCGAGCCCTCGGCGGGGAGCAGCCGGCCCCTGGCGGTGACCGCGCCGCCGCCGGTCCAGCTCGACCCCTCCAAGCCCAAGACGATCCGGTCCTTCACGAAGGCGAGAGGGCAGGTCGTCTTTCCGGCCAGCGGCATCCTCCTCAGCCGCTATGGCGAAACCAACGAATTCGGCATTTCCAGCAAGGGATTGACCGTCGCCACCAGGCCGGGGGCGATCGTCGTGGCGCCGTTCGACGGCCAGATCGAATTTGCCGGCCCTTTCAAGGGCTATGGGCAGATATTGATCATCCAACACGGCGACGGATATCATTCGCTGCTAGCGGGCCTCGATCGGATCGACGGGACCGTGGGTGACTGGCTGGTCTCGGGGGAGCCGGTCGGCACCATGGCCATCGGTGAGCCGAAACCCCGCCTCTACCTCGAACTGCGCCATAACGGCCAGCCGATAAACCCGTTGCCGTGGTTGGCGACTCGCGATGAAAAGGTAAGTGGATGATGCGTCTCGGTTTGGCAGCGGCAACCGCCGCAACGCTCTGCTGGCTTATCTCCCCCTTCGGCGCCGCTGAGGCGCAGACGCAGGCGGCGACCCCCAGCCAGCAGAAGCAGGAGATCTATCGCGAGCTCGATCTCTTCGGGCAGGTGCTGGAGCGCGTGCGCTCCGACTATGTCGAGGAGGTCAACGACAACCAGCTCATCGAAGCCGCCATCAACGGCATGCTGAGCTCGCTCGACCCGCATTCGAGCTACCTCAACTCCAAGAACTTCCGCGACCTGCAGACGCAGATGCGCGGCGAGTTCGGCGGCCTCGGCATCGAGGTCACGATGGAGAACGGCCTCGTCAAGGTGGTCTCGCCGATCGACGACACGCCGGCGGCCAAGGCCGGCATCAAGCCCGGCGACTACATCGTCGAGATCGACGGCGACCAGGTGATGGGCCTGTCGCTGAGCGAGGCGGTGGAGAAGATGCGCGGCCCCGTCAACAGCGACATCAAGCTGACCATCCGCCGCGACGGCAAGGATCCCTTCCCGGTCAAGCTCACCCGCGCTGTCATCAAGATCCAATCGGTGAAATATAATCTGCAGGGCGGCGACATCGGCTACATCCGCATCACCAGCTTCAACGAGCAGACCGACGTCGGCCTGATCAACGCCTTCAAGCAGCTGCGCGCCCAGGCCGGCAACAAGCTGATCGGCATCGTGCTCGATCTGCGCAACAATCCCGGCGGCCTCCTCGAGCAGGCGGTCTCGGTCTCGAACGCCTTCATCGACAAGGGCGAGATCGTCTCCATCCGCGGCCGCAAGCCGCAGAGCGCCCAGCGCTTCAACGCCCAGGCCGACAAGGACATCTCCGGCGGGTTGCCGGTGGTGGTGCTGATCAATGGCGGCTCGGCCTCGGCCTCGGAAATCGTGGCGGGCGCGCTGCAGGATCATCACCGGGCGGTGCTGATGGGAACGCGCTCCTTCGGCAAGGGCTCGGTGCAGACCATCATCGAGCTCTCCGACCACAGCGCCATGCGGCTCACCACCGCGCGCTACTACACGCCCTCGGGCCGCTCCATCCAGGCCAAGGGCATCGATCCCGACATCGTGGTCGAGGCGGCGAAGATCGAGAAGCTGCAGGTCGCCGATACCCGTCACGAGGCCGACCTCAAGGGCGCGCTGCCCAATCCGGACGCCTCGACCGCGCCCGCCGATACCGGCAGCAAGAAAAAGACGCCGGGCCCGACGTCGCAGGCGAAGCCCGCCGACCAGGGCACCGCTGTCCAGCAGACTGCCGATGCGGCGGCGGTCGATGCCTCGGTGATCGGCTCGGACCAGGACTACCAGCTCGAGCGGGCGGCCGATCTGCTGCGGGGGATCGCCCTTTTCGGCAACCGGATCCCCCATTGATCGCGGGATCCCGTGGCGCGCCGTGGTTCGGAACCCGAGGCCGACGGCAAGCGCTCATCGCTGAGCGGGCGGCTGCTGGCGATCACCACGCTGCTGCTGGTCTCGGCGGTGGGCGGCCTGATCGGGTGGCTGTCGCAGAGCGAGAAGAAGGCGCCTGAGACCCAGCCGCTGCCGGCCTTGACGATGGCGCTGCCGCCGGCGACGGCGCCCGCGAAGCCGCCGCCGGCGGCCCCGACCCCGATCCCGCCGCAGGCGCCTCCGGCGGCGCCGGCACCCGCGCCGCCGGCGGTGACCGCGGCGCCGACGCCACCGCCAATCCCGCCCCAGCAGGCCGCCGTGCCGCCGCCGGCACCGAAGCCGCAGCCACCGTCCCGCCCGGCGACGCCGACCCGGGCGGAGCCGCTGGCGCCAGCGCCCGACCCCGCTCTCATCGAGCGCAGCGACCAGGGACCGCTGCCGATGGTCAGCGCCGACGGCCGCAAGCCCTGGCAGGTCTATGCCAAACCCTTCGACCGCTCCGACAAGCGGCCGCGCATCGCCGTGATGGTGACCGGCCTCGGCCTCTCCGGCGCCGCCACCGAGGCCGCCATCAACGATCTCGGCGGCTCGGTGACGTTGGTGTTCAATCCCTATGCCCAGCGCCTCGACGAGTGGATCCAGCGCGCCCGCGCCGCCGGCCACGAGGTCTTCCTGTCGCTGCCGATGGAGCCGGTGAACTACCCGCGGATGGATCCGGGCCCGCACACCCTGCTGGTGGCGCTCGACTCCCGGCAGAACCTGGAGCGGCTGCAATGGGTGCTGAGCCGGGTCACCGGCTATGTCGGCACCGTGAGCGCCGCCGGCTCGCGCTTCACCACCTCGAAGGCGGACCTGCTGCCGGTGCTGGACGCGCTCAACCATCGCGGCCTGATGTTCGTCGATGCGCGCTCCACCGACCGCAGCATCGCCGGCTCGCTCTCCAAGGGCATCGGCCTGCCGCGCGCCTCGGTCGATCTCGTGCTCGACCAGCAGGCCTCCCGCGACGCGATCGACCAGCGCCTGGCGCAGCTCGAGACCGTCGCCCGGCAGAACGGCGTGGCGGTCGCCTCCAGCGACGCCTATCCCGTCACCATCGAGCGCCTCGCCCAATGGATCCCGACCCTCGAGGGCAAGGGCTTCGCCCTGGCGCCGGTCTCCGCCACCGCCGACATGCAGTCCGACCGCACTGCCGAGGTGACGCGGTGAGCGAGGCGACGCCGGCGGCCGGGTCCGCGGAGGGCTATCGCCGCGCCGTCGGCATCATGCTGCTGAACGCCGCCGGCGAGGTGTTCGTGGCGCAGCGCCTCGACTTCGCCCAGGACGCCTGGCAGATGCCGCAGGGCGGCATCGACCAGGGCGAGGAGCCGCTGGCCGCCGCCTTCCGCGAGCTCAAGGAGGAGATCGGCACCGACAGAGCCGACCTCATCGCCGAGAGCAAGCGCTGGCTCACCTACGACTATCCACCCGAGCTCCGCGGGCGCGCCTGGCGCGGGCGCTATCGCGGCCAGATCCAGAAATGGTTCGCGCTCCGCTTCACCGGCAGCGATGGCGACATCGACCTCGAGACCGCGCATCCCGAGTTCCGCGCCTGGAAATGGATCGCGCCGCAGGAGCTGCCGCGCCTCATCGTCGCGTTCAAGCGCCAGCTCTATCTCGACGTGATGCTGGAGTTCCGCGAGATCCTGAAGCTGTAGGCCGCCGTCAGGCGGCGGCGCGCTCCAGCCGCTGGGCGCGGTAGCGCATGAAGCGCCAGGCGAGCCGGGACAGCACGGGGTTGAGCCGGCCGTTGGGCTTGAGGCCCACCGCCTTCAGGATCATCGCCATGCCGCGCTCGACGTGATGCGGCCGGTAGACGCTGTAGGCGCGCCTGGCATAGGCGCTGCTGAAGCGCCGGCGGTCGTAGGCCTCGGCGCTCTCGTTGGCGGCGTAATAGGCGTAGGCGAGCTCGTCATCCTCGGATTCCGCCACCCGCCCCGCCGCCACCTTGAGGCGGCGCCAGAAGCCGATCCGCTCGCGCTCCAGATAGCGCTTCAGGTGATCGTAGAAGAGCTTGTAGTGGCGGAGCTCGTCGGCGGCGATGCGGCGGCAGATCTCCTTCAGCACCGGCTCCTCCGCCGCCTCGCAGAGCG
>DATKPX010000410.1:0-5094 GCA_035523855.1 Allostellaceae bacterium | reverse complement strand
GCCGCCCGCGTGCTGCCGCTGGCGCTGCTGGCGGATGGCGTGCCGATCGACCAGCTCTATCCCATCGACATCGACCGCGCCTTCAAATCCCTGGATCGCCTGAAGCCGGCGATCCGCGTCTGGTGGGCGGAAGGCCAGCAGTCCTATCAGCTGCTGCGCGACGGCGAGATCGACGCCATCGGCATCTGGAACGGCCGCGTCATCGATCTCATGAAAGAGAGCCAGCCGGTGGCGCTGGTGTGGAACCAGGCGGAGATCGACCGCGCCTACTGGGTGGTCTCCAAGGGCACGCCGCGCGCCAAGCTCGCCTGGGAGTTCATCCAGAGCGCGGTGAGGCCGGAGCGCGTCGCCGGCTTCGCCAACGACGCCTATTACGGGCCGATCAATCCCAAGGCCTTCGAGTTTCTCGACAAGAAGGACGCGGAGCTGATGCCCACATATCCGCCCAACATGAAACTCGCCTTCATCCAGGACGTGGTGAAGAGCAAGGACCAGATCGCCGCCTTCACCAAGCGCTTCGACGAGTGGATCGCGTCTTGAGCTCCAGCGCATGAGACCTCGGCTGCGCCCGCGATGATCGCTTCGGCCGCGCGCATCCGGCAACAGCGGCTGCCCTATCTGCTGCTGCTGCCGGCGGGGATCTTCCTCGCGGTGTTCTTCCTGGTGCCGCTCGGCGAGGTGGTCTGGCTCAGCGTCAGCGAGCCCCGGCTGTCGCTCGCCAACTACACCGGCCTGCTCACCGACACGCTCTATGCCCGCGTGCTGGTCAACACCTTCGTTACCGCGCTGACGGTGACGCTCGCCTGCCTGCTGCTGGGCTATCCGCTCGCCTATGCGATCGCGCGCACCGGCGGCGTCTTCGGCACTGTGCTGGTCAGCATCGTCGCCATGAGCTTCTGGACCAGCTTCCTGGTGCGGACCTATGCCTGGATGGTGATCCTCGGCAACCGCGGGCCGGTGGTGGCGGCGCTGAAGGCGTTGGGCTGGGATCCGCCGCCGCTGCTGCTCTTCACCCGCTTCAGCTCGGTGCTGGCGATGGTGCATATCCTGGCGCCGTTCATGATCATGGCGCTCTACGCCGTCATGAAGAAGATCGATCCCGCGGTGCTGCGCGCGGCGGCGAGCCTCGGCGGCAAGCCGCTCGGCATCTTCCGTCACGTCTTCCTGCCGCTGAGCGCGCCCGGGATCGTCAGCGGCTCGACGCTGGTCTTCGTGATCTGCCTCGGCTTCTACGTGACGCCGGTGCTGATCGGCAGCCCGCGCGAGCTGATGATCGCCGGCCTCATCGGCGACCAGATGGAGCAGTTCCTCGCCTTCGGCCCGGCCTCGGCGATGGCGCTGGTGCTGCTGGCGGCGACCCTGGGCGTGCTCGCCGTCTACAACCGCTTCTTCGGCCTCGACCGGCTCTGGGGCTGAGACGATGCGCCATCCCGTCAACTGGATCGCGGTCGCCGTGGCGCTGTTCCTGGCGGCGCCGCTCATCATCGTGGTGCCGATGTCCTTCAGCACCGCGGCCTCCTTCGAGTTCCCGCCGCCGGGCTATTCGCTCGGCTACTACCGCGCCTTCTTCGGCGATATCCGCTGGACCGGCCCCACGATCAACAGCTTCGTCATCGCCGCCGCCACCGTGGTGGTCACCATGGCGCTGGTGACGCCGGCGGCCTTCGCCCTGGCGCGCCACCGCTTCTACGGCCGTGGCTTCGCCAACCTGCTGCTGATGCTGCCGCTCACCGTGCCGCACATCGTGATGGCGCTGGGATACTATTCCTTCTTCGGCAGGCTCCGGCTGGTGCAGACCTATCTCGGGGTCATCCTCGCGCACAGCTGCCTTGCGGTGCCGATCGCCTTCCTCACCGTCTCGGCGGCGCTCAAGGGTTTCGACCGCAATCTCGAGCGTGCCGCCATGAGCCTGGGGGCGACGCCGCTCCGGACCTTCTTCCTGGTGACGCTGCCGGTGCTGCGGCCCGGCTTCATCGTCGGCGCGCTCTTCGCCTTCATCTATTCCTTCGACGAGACGGTGGTGGCGATCTTCATCTCCGGACGCGATGCGGCAACCTTGCCGCGCAAGATGTTCGACAGCATCCGCATGCAGGCGGATCCCGTGCTCTCGGTGGTCTCGACGCTGCTCTTCGCGGCGGCCCTCGTCACGGTGCTGGCGCCGGCGCTCTGGCGCTGGGCGCGCCCGCGGCGCCAAGCGGCGGGCCCATGACCGGCTATCTGAGCCTGCGCGAGGTGCGGAAGTCCTACGCCGGCCTCGTCGTGGCGGTCGATGGCGTCTCCCTCGAGGTCGCCAAGGGGGAGTTCGTCACCTTCCTGGGGCCGAGCGGCTCCGGCAAGACGACGACGTTGATGATGATCGCCGGCTTCGAGCATCCCGACGCCGGCACCATCTCGATCGGCGGCCGCGACATCGGCCCGGTGCCGCCGCACGCGCGCAACATCGGCGTGGTGTTCCAGAACTACGCGCTCTTCCCGCACATGACCATCGCGGAGAACGTGGGCTTTCCACTCCGCATGCGGAAGGTGGCGGCCGCCGAGGCGCGCCGGCGCGTCGAGGCGGCGCTCGCCATGGTGGGCCTCGCGATGCGCGCCGACCGGCGGCCGCGCGAGCTCTCCGGCGGCCAGCAGCAGCGCGTGGCGCTGGCGCGCGCCCTCGTCTTCCAGCCGGACCTGCTGCTGCTCGACGAGCCCTTGGGCGCCCTCGACAAGAATCTCCGCGAGCAGATGCAGGTGGAGATCAGGCGCATCCACCGCGAGCTCGGCATCACCACCGTCTACGTCACGCACGACCAGACCGAGGCGATGACGATGTCCGACCGCAACCCCGTCTTCAACAACGGCCGCATCGAGCAGGCGGCGCCGCCGCTCGACGTCTATTTCCGCCCGGCGACGCGCTTCGTCGGCGGCTTCGTCGGCGACAGCAATTTCCTCGACGCGGTGGTGACGGATCCGCGGCAGGGGGTGCTGGAGGCGGAAGGGCTGGGGCGGCTCCTGGGGCCGGCGCCGATCGCAGCGGCGCGCGGCGCCCGCGTGCAGGCGCTGCTGCGGCCGGAAGCGATCCACATCGTGGCGCCGGGCAGCGAGGCCGCCTACGCCAATGGCGCCGATTTCCGCATCGAGAGCATCGTCAACCACGGCGAGAGCGTTCTGCTGATCGGTGCCGCCGGCCCGCAGCGGCTACGCGTCCGGGTCTCGGGCCTCGCGGCGCAGGGAATCCGCGAGGGCGAGCGCTGTCTGATCGGATGGGACGGTCCCGCCATGCACCTGATCGCCGGCTGAGGCGACCTGGTCCGCTGAAAACAATTGCTGATATGTTGCGTTTTTGCAACATCCTAAAGGGCTAGAAACTTCGCCGTGCGGCTCGTCTGGCGAATAGACGGGAAAATAGATATTCAGGCGCGGATTGCGCCTTTCGGTCGATTGGGGTGCCCAGCGGTTTAGTGCGCGCGGCCCCCGCTCTATCGAAAGACACGACGTCGCCACTTTCGCCCGGCGCCGCTTCGACGTAACATTTATGAAATGGTCCCCGAGCGTCCTGGCGCGCCCGTCCCGGCCGCTGGCGAGACTTTGTAAACCATTGCCGTACTATGATTTTCGCTGGCTTGCGGCGCCCGTTCCCATGCCGCTGCTGCTAGCCACTTCGGACAGGTATCGCGTCGCGCGCCTTTTCGCCATGAGTATCGTTGGGGCTATGGGATCCTCCCTATGCGGGGACCGCTGTGTCGCAATTGAGACAGATATCGATCCTGGCCGCGGCGTTCTGGCTCCGCGGGACGGTCGATCCGGGGATCCAATTTTTCGCGTCAGCGTTGAGAACGCCGGACACCTCCAAATGAGCGCTCTCACCCCCGTGCATGGTCCGGCAGCAGGCTTATTTCTCCGCATCGACCGACGGTCGCGCCGGGCTGTGACCGAGGTCACTGTTGCGCTGCACCCGGCGGCATAGCGTGACCAGGCTCTACCCGGATCGACAAGCACAATGACCACGACCTCCCCTTCTTCCCCTCCGCCGATCGGCTGGCGCGAACGGTTCCGATTGGCCGTCAGCGGCGCCTTCGTCGCGGACCCGCAGGGGCAGGCAGGCGGCCGCGCCGACCTCGCGGCGCACCAGGAGGATTGGGCGTTTGCGGCGCCGCCGGGCAGCGCCGCCAACTCCGCCGAAACCGAGGCTCCGTTTCCCGTGCTCCGCAAGCAGCAGCCGCATCGCGGCGGTCGCCGCGCGATCTCGCCCGAGGTCCTCTGCGGAATGGTTCAAGTGCTCGACGTGCTCGCGATCGCGCTCGGCGGCCTGCTGGCCTCCGTGATCTATCTCGTCGCCATCCGCGGCGACGAGGCCGAGTACAACCGCTATTGGTTCGCCGTCGTGGTGGCGGCGCTGATCTTCGCCGTCGCCGAGCGCAAGGCGGGGGGCTACACGCTGAAGCGCCTGACGCGGCTCGGCTGGCAGCTCGGACGCGTGGCGATCATCTGGGGCGCCGCCGTCTCGATCCTCTCGACGATGGCGTTCGCCGCCAAGGTCGCCGAGACCTACTCGCGCGGCTGGGCGGCGGTCTTTGCCGTGGTGTGCGTCGTCGAGCTTGGTCTCATCCGCGTCGTGCTGAGCTTCCTCATCCAGCACTGGACGCGCCAGGGTCGGCTGTCGCGGGTCGTCGCCATCGTCGGCGCCGGGCCGCTCGGCGAGCAGATCATCGGCAAGCTGCGCTCGGCGACCGATCCCGCCATCACCGTCGCCGGCGTCTTCGACGACCGCTTGAGCCGCGTGCCTGCGATGATCGCCGGCTGCCAGGTGGTCGGCACCACCAACGACCTGATCGCGCGGGTCCGCAGCTCGCTGATCGACGAGGTGATCATCGCGCTGCCGCTGCGGGCCGAGGCGCGCATCGGCGAGCTGATCGCCAAGCTCCGCCTGCTGCCGGTGGATCTCCGCCTCAGCCTCGATCCGATCGGCGGCATCTTCCCGATCCGCGGCATCAGCGAGGTCGCCTCGGTGCAGATGATCGAGGTGCTCGACCGTCCGCTCAAGCATTGGAGCGGCGTCATCAAGTGGCTGGAGGACCGGGTCCTCGGCATCCTGCTGCTGGCGCTCACCGCGCC
>DATKPX010000409.1:0-9917 GCA_035523855.1 Allostellaceae bacterium | reverse complement strand
TCGACATCCTGGAATGGGGCGCCGCCTCGCCCTATGCCGGCTATTTCGACATCGACTGGAATCCGCCCCGTCCGGCGCTGGCCGGGAAGGTGCTGGTGCCGGTGCTGGGCCAGAACTATGGCAGCGCGCTGGCCAACGGCGAGATCGAGCTGCGCTTCGATCCCGCCACCGGCTGCCTCAGCTTCTGGCACTACGACCACCGCTTTCCGCTGGCGCCAATGGACTATCCCGAGGTGCTGCAGGCGGCGCTGCCGGATCTTCCGGCGGATCAGCGCGACCGGCTCGGGGCGGCGCTCGAGGGTCTGAGGACGGCCGCCGGCGCTCCGCCGGAGCGCGCGCGGGAAGCAGCGGAGGCGGCCAAGCGATGTCTCTGCGAGCTGGCCGAGAGCGAGAGCACCGCGGCGCGGCTCGGCGATGCCGTCGCCGCCTGGCGGGGAACTCCCGGCGATGCCGGGAGCTTCGCGCGGCTCCACGAGCTGCTGCAGCGGCAGGCCTTCCGCCCCGCCTACTGGCGCGTCGCCGCCGACGAAATCAACTACCGCCGCTTCTTCGACGTCAGCGATCTCGCCGGCCTCCGCATGGAGGAGCGGGCGGTCTTCGCCGCGACCCACGGGCTGGTCGGCGAGCTGATCGCCGGCGGCCAGATCCACGGGCTGCGCATCGATCACGTCGACGGGCTCGCCGATCCCGAGGAGTATTGCCGCGTCCTCGCGGCGTTCGCGGCGGCGCGCATGGGGCCGGACGAAAAGGGCGAGGCGCGGGCGCCCTACATCCTGGTCGAGAAGATCCTGGCCTATCACGAGCAGCTGCGTGCCGCCTGGCCGGTGGCGGGCACCACGGGCTATGACTACCTGGCCCTGGCGAACGGGCTCTTCGTCGATCCCGCCGGGCTCGAGCGGCTGGACCGGATCTGGCGCGGCTTCACCGAGATCGACGCGCCGCTCGCCGACGAGACCTACCGGTGCAAGCGCGCCGTCATCGACAACATCCTCACCAGCGAGCTGGCGGTGCTGACCAATCTCCTGGTGCAGATCACCGAGGCCGACTGGTTCTCGCGCGACTTCACCCGTCAGCGCCTGCGCGCGGCGCTCGCCGAGATCGCCGCGGCGTTTCCGGTCTACCGCACCTACGTCACCGGGCGTGGCCGCGACGAGGCCGATATCCGCGACATCGTCTGGGCGGTGGAGCAGGCGAAGAAGCGCTGGACCGGCACCGATGTGGAGGTGCTGGACTTCATCCGCTCGGTGCTGACGCTGGAGATCGCCGAGACGCGGCCGGCGCACTATCAGGCCTCGAAGGCCGGCATGCTGCGGTTCATCGCGCGCTTCCAGCAATACACCAGCGCGGTGACCGCGAAGGCGGTGGAGGACACGCTCTTCTACCGGCACATTCCCCTGCTGTCCCTGAACGAGGTCGGCGCCGATGCGCGCCATTCCGGGACGTCGCTGGAGGCCTTCCATCGCGAGGGGCCGCTGCGCGCCCGCAACCTGCCGCGCGCCATGCTCGCCTCCGAGACGCACGATACCAAGCGGGCGGAGGACGTGCGCGCGCGGCTCAACGTGCTGAGCGAGCTGCCCGATGAATGGGCGCGGCGCATCGCGCGCTGGCATCAGCTCAATCGCTTCAGCTTCGTCGAGACGGAAGACGGCATCGCGCCCGCGCCCAACGACGAATATCTCATCTATCAGACCATCGTCGGCAGCTGGCCGCTCGAGATCACCGGCGTCGCGATGGCCGAGCGCTGGCTCGGCGCCTACCTCGAGCGGTTGAAGGCCTACGTCATCAAGGCGATGCGCGAGGCGAAGGCGACCACGTCCTGGACCTTGCCGAACGAGCGCTACGAGAACGCGGTGCTCGGCTTCATCGACCGCATCCTGGGCCTCGCATCGGCGAACCCGTTTCTCGAGAGCGTCGTCCGCTTCATGGCGCGCATCGCGCCGCTGGGCGCGATCAACGGGCTTGCCCAGCTGGTGCTGAAGGCGACGATGCCAGGCGTGCCTGACTTCTATCAGGGCAGCGAGCTGTGGGACCTGAGTCTCGTCGATCCCGACAACCGCCGGCCGGTCGACTTCGAGCGGCGGCGCCTCGGCCTCCTCCATGTGCGGAGCGCGACGGTGGCGGCGATGAAGGGGCGCTGGCGCGACGGGCTGCTGAAGCTGCACGTCGCCGCCGCCCTCCTGCGGCTCCGCGGCCAGCTACCCCAGCTGTTCCGCGACGGCGGCTATCAGCGGCTGACAGTGGAAGGACCGGCGCAGGAGAACGTCGTCGCCTTCAGCCGGCATCTCGGCGAGACGGAAATCGTCATCGTCGCCGCCCGGCTGGTGGCGCGCCGGCTGGCGGGCGAGCGCGGCGTGCTCTGGCCCAACGGCGACGTCTTCGCCGGCACCGTGCTGCGCGGCCCGGGCGCGCGGCAATTCGTCGATGTCCTCTCCGGCACCGTCCTGACGGCGCCGGAGGAGGGAATGCCGCTCGAGCTGGTGCTGCGAGTGCTGCCGGTGGCGGTGCTGAGCTCGCTGCCGCCGGCGCCGACTTCTCAGTAGGTGCCGCCGATCGAAGCCTCGGGCAGGCGCCGGTCGGCGTGGTCCGCCGCGGCCGGCTTTCGCGCGACGTGCTCCACCGCCTCCGCCGGGGTCTTCTCGCCCTCGAGCATCTGCTGCAGCTGCAGCCGGGCGCGCGAGACGCGGCTCTTCATCGTGCCGACCGCGCAGTCCGCGACCTTCGCCGCCTCCTCGTAGGAGAAGCCGCTGGCCCCCACCAGCACCAGGGCCTCGCGATGCACCGCGCTCAGGGTCTTGAAGGCGCGCTCGAAGTCGCGGATGTTGATCTGCTCCTCCTGACCGCCGCTGGTCGTCGGCTCCTCGTGGGTGACGCCGAGGTTGAGCTGGGTCACGCGGCCGCGGTGCCGCAGCTCGTTGAAGAACGAGTTGCGCAGGATGGTGGAGATCCACGCCTTGAAGTTCGAGCCGGGCTGGAACTGGTCGGCATGGCTGAGCGCGCGCACCACCGTCTCCTGCACGAGATCGTCCGCCAGCGTGCGCTCGCGGGTCAGCATCAGAGCGAAGGCGCGCAGATGGGGCAGGTGTTTGACGATTTCGGGATGCAGCTTCTCGCTCATCGAAATCCTCCGAGTTGATCATCGGGTGAGAAGCGCCGGAGATCGTGGCGACGCTTCATAATCCGCTGCGCTGCGGATGCCGGTTCTTCGAACGGGAAATTCCCTCTGACCGAAAGATGGCGATACCGGCGGCTGCGATCCAGGCCGATTGCGGCCCTACACAGATAGGTCACCGATTGCCCCATCGGGCGCAGGCCGCGACACCGCATGTCACAGAAAAATCGCAGGCATCCGTCAGCGGTTGGGAGCGCCCCGGATCAGATCGCGTGCCCGCGCGGCGGCGCCGATCGCGCCGGCGAGCGGCCCGAGCTCCGCCTTGACGATCTCGATCCCGCGCAGCGGCGCCTTCAGCGCGCGGGATTTCGCCTCGCGCTCCGCGATCGCCAGAAGCTCCGGCATTCCCGCCACCACGCCGCCGCCGAGAATGATGCGCGCCGGATTGAAGGCGTTGATCATGTTCGCGAGACCGACGCCGAGCGCGCGCCCGGCGACGGTTTGCAGCGACTGCGCGAGCCTATCGCCGTGGCTCGCCGCCTCGTTCACGATCTGCGCGGTGATGGTGCCGAGATCGCCGTTGGTAAGGCGGCGGATCCACGGCCCTTCCTCCGGCTCGGCACGCAGGCGGAGGCGCGCCAGGTTGGCGATCGCCCAACCGCCGGTGAATGCCTCGAGGCAGCCGCGGTTGCCGCAGCTGCAGAGGGGGCCGGCGAGGTCGATGGTCATGTGGCCGAGCTCGCCGGCACTGCCGCTGTGCCCCATCAGGAAACGCCCGCCGCTGACCACCCCGCCGCCGATGCCGGTGCCGACGAAGAGGCAGACGAGGTCGTCATGGCCGCGGCCGGCGCCGTACATCCATTCGCCATAGGTGGCGGCGTGGACGTCGTTCATGATTTTGACGGGAACCGCCAGCGCGCGCTCCAGCGGCGCCCGCAGCGGCACGTTGCGCCAGCGCAGGTTGGGCGCGAACTGCACCACGCCGGTGCTGGGATTGACCTGCCCCGCCACGCCCACGCCGACCGCGACCGGCAGCGACCCCGGCGTGCTCGGGAACTTGTCCTTCAGGCAGTCGATCAGCTCCTGCAGCGTCCGCTCGGCCTCGCCCGCGGGCCCGGTGGCGAGATGGACGTGCTCTACCTGCGCGCTGGTGTCACCGACGACGGCGATTTCGATCTTGGTGCCGCCAAGATCGATGCCGATCGAATGGGCTTTTCTGCCGGCCGCCTGCAGCACGATCCTTCGCCTCAGATCACGTGGAAAAGATAGAGTAGGATGATGACCGGGATGGGTATTCCGAGCGCCCATAGCAAGATGCCGCGCATGCGCAAGTCTCCTCTGCGAGTTTCGGTTTCGCGAGGGTTCAACCCCAGGGCGCGCCGATCGTTCCCTTGCAGCGCTCGCAGCCGCAACCAATCGCGATCCGGCGCGTTGGGCTGGAGGAGTTCTGCCCCGCTGCCCGGAGATTTCATGCCTAGCCGCCTTCTTGCGCCGCCGGCCGGCCTCGCTTCCGTGACGGCGCGGCGGGCGCGCTGGCGGCGATGAAGGCGAGGCGCCTGCTCGGAGTCCTCATGCCCGAGCCTGGTCCGGAGCAGCAGAAGGAAGATCTCAAGGAAGACCTGAAGGCGGCGCAGCAGAGCATCTCGTCCTGGGACCTGATGTCGCTGCTGGTCGCCGGCATCTTCAGCCTGATGTTCTTCGCCTTTCTCTATGTGGCGCGCGAGATCGTCGTGCCCATGGTGATCGCCTTCATGCTCAATCTGCTGCTGCAGCCGGTGATGAAGGCGCTGGGCCGGCTCTACGTTCCGAAGCCGCTCGCCGCGATCCTCGCCATCTGCCTGCTGCTGGGCGTGCTGGCCGTCTTCGGCTTCGCCCTCGCCGGGCCGGCCACGGCCTGGATCAGCAAGGCACCGGAGAGCCTGCCACGGCTCGAGCATCATCTGGCGGTGTTCGAGCGGCCGTTCCAGGCGCTGCTCGCCGCCGGCCAGGAGATCGAGCATCTCACCGGCGCTTATTCCGCGGCGGGCTCGTCGGTGGGCCTCCAGGGCTCCGATGTCGGCTGGTTCCTCTTCAGCGGCACCCGCGCCATGATGACCGGGTTCGGCACCTCGATCGTCCTGCTGTTCTTCCTGCTCGTCTCCGGCGATCTCTTCCTGCGCCGCCTGGTGGAGTTGCTGCCGACGCTCAGCAACAAGAAGCAGATCGTCGAGATCTCCCACGAGATCGAGCGCAACATCTCCCAGTATCTGGTGACGGTCACCTTGATGAATGCCGCGGTCGGCGTCGCCACCGGCATTGCCACCTGGATCTGCGGCGTGCCGGATCCGCTGCTCTGGGGCGCGGTCGCATTCGGCCTCAATTACATCCTGATCCTGGGACCGCTCACCAACCTGGCGATCCTGATCCTGGTCGGCCTGCTGAGCTATGACTCGCTCGGCTGGGCGCTGGTGCCGGCGGGAGCCTACGCGGTGATCCACGTGATCGAAGGCGAGACCATCACGCCCAACCTGATGGCGCGCCGGTTCACGCTCAACCCGGTGCTGATCATCCTCTCGCTGGTGTTCTGGTATTGGATGTGGGGCGCCGTCGGCGCGCTGCTCGCGGTTCCGCTGCTGGCGATGTTCAAGATCATCTGCGACCGCGTCGAGCCGCTGATGGCGCTCGGCCATCTGCTCGACGGCGACACCCGGGACTAAGCAAGACCGCGGTCGCCGGCCAAAATTTAAGACCCCCGGCGGGAGGGAGACGTCCGCCGGGGGTCGAACCGGACCGCAGGGGGACGGTCCGCCGCGCGGTGTGGGAGGTGTCCGCGCGGTTTCCACAATGGCTGTCAGTGAACACGCCCGTCCCGGGATGGTTCCCGGAACCCGCGCCGGCGCTCAGTGGATGGTGAAGTAGTAGGCGGCCACGAAAGCGATCACCACGAGGACGAGAGAAAACGTGAGCACCCAGCGGGTGACGCCTGGCGTGCTGCCCTGGCGCGCTTCCGTGGTGGTCTTGACGATGCGATCGTGATTGCCGTCTGGCATCGGCTCGATCCTCCTTTGGGGAGCGGTCCCTCAGGTAACGACGCCGGCGTCGCGCGGTTCCGAGGGGGTAGGCGCCGGCGGCGGCACCCGCGCCACCGACCGCGCGGAACGGCGAGGACCGGCACGGCGTTCTAAGCCCATGCAGCTGGAACTCAATTATCGACTGCGCCAGCAGTCCCTCCTGGCTGATCTCGGCGTTTTCGCTCTCCAGTGCCGCGATCTCGACGTGCTTTTCCAGGAAGCAAGCCGGCTCTGCGCGCTCGGTCTCGATACCGGCCTCGCCAAGGTTCTGGAGTATCTGCCGGAGCAGAAGCGGCTTCTGGTGCGCGCGGGGATCGGCTGGCATCCCGGCGTGGTCGGGCATGCGACGATCGGCGCCGATCTCGAATCGCCGGCCGGTTTCGCGCTCAGCACGGGCATGCCCGTGATCTCCAACCGCCTGGCCGCGGAGGAGCGCTTTCGCACGCCGCAGCTGCTGCTCGAGCACGGGGTGATCTGCGCGATAAACGTGCTGATCGGCAAGGGCGGCGAGCATTTCGGCGTGCTCGAGGCGGACAGCTCGGCGCAGCACGAGTTCACCGGCCATGACATCGCCTTCATGACCGGCATGGCCAATCTGCTGACGGTCGCGATCGAGCGCGAGAACAACACCCATGCGCTGGCGAAGGCGGTGCTGGAGAAGGACGACCTCCTCGCGCAGAAGGATCTGCTGCTGCGCGAGGTCAATCATCGCGTGCGGAACTCCCTGCAGCTCATCATCAGCCTGCTGCGCATCCAGTCGCAGCGCATCGAGGATGACGACCTCCGCCACACCTTCGCCAAGGCGACCGATCGGATCAGCGCGGTCGCCCGCATCCACGATCGCCTGACCCATACCGACGACGTGACCACGGTGGAGTTCGGCGGCTATCTGCGCCAGATCTGCCTCGACATCGTCGAGGCGGGCGGCCAGCGCTGCCGGCTCGCGATCCAGCCGATGCGGCTTCCCACCGACACCGCCATCTCGCTGGCGCTGATCGCGGTGGAGATGCTCACCAACGCGATCAAGCACGGTCGCGCGTCGGATCCCGAGCAGGCCGTGGACATCGCCTTCGGCGTTCTGGATGATGGCCGCGCGCGGCTCGAGGTGCGGGATTACGGAGACGGCTTGCCGCCGGGCTTCCGTATTGGCGAGCATCAGGATTCCGGCCTCGGTATCACGCTGATGACCGCGCTGGCGCGCCGTATCGGCAGCGAGCTCCAGGCGGAGAACGCCGGGCCGGGAACCCGCTGGTGGGTGGTGTTGCCGCCGCAAGAGCCGTAGTCCGGGGGAGAACGCCGTGGGGGGCGAAGTCGCGCTGGTCGCGGAGATCGTGCTGCTGCTCCTGGTCGGCCGCGGCCTCGGCGAGTTCATGCAGCGGCTGGGTCAGCCGGCGGTGATCGGACAGCTGCTCGCCGGGCTGATCCTCGGCCCCTCGCTGTTCGGCTGGGTCTGGCCGCACGCGCATGACCTGATCTTTCCCAAGAGTCCCGAGCAGAAGAGCCTCATCGCCGGCATCTCCACCATGGGCGTGATGATGCTCCTGCTGCTGACCGGCATGGAGACCGACCTCAAGCTGGTGCGCCGGGTCGGCGGGCCGGCGGTCATCGTCACCGCCGCCGGAGTGGCGGTTCCCTTTGTCTGCGGCTTCGCTCTTGGCGAGCTGCTGCCGGCCTCGATCCTGGCGGAGCCCGGCCGGCGGGTGGTGGCGGCCCTCTTCCTCGGCACCGCGCTCTCGATCTCCTCCATCAAGATCGTCGCGATGGTGGTGCGCGAGATGAATTTCATGCGGCGCAATCTCGG
The DNA here is from genome assembly GCA_035523855.1 of Allostellaceae bacterium. Classification (GTDB taxonomy): domain Bacteria; phylum Pseudomonadota; class Alphaproteobacteria; order ATCC43930; family CGMCC-115725; genus DASZHJ01. The sequence continues at coordinate 1,957 of DATKPX010000409.1, read as the reverse complement.
CCAGATCATCGTCGCCTCGGCGATCATGGAGGATACCGTCGGCTGGGTGATCGTCTCGCTGACGCTCGGCATCGCCGCGGCGCACGGGATCGAGCTGGGCTCGCTGGCGGCGACGGTGATCGGCACGGCGCTGTTTCTCGCCTTCAGCTACACGATTGGGCGCCGCCTGGTGTTCTGGCTGATCCGTTGGGTCAACGACACCTTCGTCAGCGAGTACGCGGTCATCACCGCCATCCTGGCGGTGATGTGCGTGATGGCGCTGATCACCCAGGCGATCGGCGTCAACACCGTGCTGGGCGCCTTCGTCGCCGGCGTGCTGGTGGGCGAATCGCCGATCCTCTCCCGGCACATCGAGGACCAGCTGCGCGGCTTCATCACCGCCTTCATGATGCCGATCTTCTTCGGCATGTCCGGCCTCTCCGCTGATCTCACCATCCTTGGCGATCCGCGCCTCGCCGCGCTCACCGCTGGCTTGGTGGCGATCGCGAGCCTCGGCAAGTTCGGCGGCGCGCTGGGCGGCGGCCTGCTGAGTGGCCTCTCCGGGCGGGAGTCCTTCGCGCTCGGCTGCGCCATGAACGCGCGCGGCAGCACCGAGGTGATCGTCGCCAGCATCGGCCTCGCCATGGGCGCGCTGACGCAGAATCTCTACACCATGATCGTCACCATGGCGGTGCTGACCACCATGGCGATGCCGCCGATGCTGCGCGGGGCGCTGCGGCGGGTGCCGATGGGCGCCGAGGAGAAAGAGCGGCTGGCGCGCGAGGAGCTCGATGCCAAGGGCTTCGTCAGCCGCTTCGAGCGGCTGCTGATCGCCGCCGATGAGAGCCGCAATGGCCGCTTCGCCTCCCGCCTCGCCGGCTTCATCGCCGGGCAGCGCGGCATGCCGATCACGGTGCTGCAGCTCGAGGAGCGGAAGCACTCCGCCGAGCATGAGAAGCTCGAGGGCGAGAAGCTGAAGGCGGCGGCGATCGAGGGGGCGAAGGAGGCGCGCCGGGCGGTCGCCGAGGAGAACCCCGAGGAGCATCCGGAGAAGATCAGTGTCGGTGTGGCGCGGCCGCAGACGATACCGGTGGAGGTGGCGATCGCGCAGGAGGCGGAGAAGGGCTACGACGTGCTGTTCGTCGGCGTCGACCGGATGCGCAACGCCGACGGCACCTTCTCCGCCAATGTGGATCGCGCCGCCCAGGGCTTCGAGGGGCCGCTGGTGCTGACGCTTGCCGGCGACAATGCCGGCCTCGCCGCTTCGTCGAACGCGAGCCTCAATGTGCTCGTGCCGGTGGTCGGCACCGAGGCCTCGCGCCGGGGTGCCGAGCTGGCTTTCGCGCTGACCCCGGCGCGGCAGAGCCGCTTCGTCGCCCTGCACGCCGCCCAGCCGGGCGGCGAGCCGGGCCGGTCGGCGCAGCGCTCGCGGCGGCGGCGGAAGGCGGAACGGTCGATGCTCGACGACATCGGCGCCCTGGCCAGGCGCTATGGGCATGATCGGATCGACGTGACGGTGCGCAGCGAGCTTGCCGCCGATGCCGCCATCCTGCAGGAGGCCCGGCGCTGCAAGGCCGATCTCATCGTCATCGGTGCCAGCCGGCGGGTCGGCGACACCCTCTTCCTGGGGGACACGGTGACCTCGGTTCTGCGCCAATGGAAGGGCGCCATCGTGCTGGTAGCCCTGTAACAGGAGCCTGGCGACCGCCGCGGCAAGGCGAGTCCCAATAATGTCGCAGGGCTCTCCTTTTGCTCCCTTTAGTGGCACGGTCCCATCAATAGACTGATGCTCGGACTGGTACATTTTCTTCTTTCCGTTTCGGACAGCGATCGGGAGGGCATCCATGTTGGAGCTTGGTCAGGTGACGGGGGGTTCTCCGGCGCGGGAGGTTTCCGGCGCGCGGTCCCGGCAGGCGGTTCGTCTGGTGCTGGTGGACGACGACACGGAGTTCCGGGAGTCGCTGGCGCTGCACCTCAT
>DATKPX010000408.1:0-5463 GCA_035523855.1 Allostellaceae bacterium | reverse complement strand
CCTTGATCGTGTCGATGACGAAAACGATATCGGGCAAGCCGCCCATATCCTTGATGCCGCCGAGCGCCCGCTCCAGCTTGTCGCGCTCGTGCGTCAGCTTGAGCAGCTCCTTCTTGGTCAGGCCGAGCGCTTCGCCGCCGAGCTTTTCCTCGAGTTCGCGCAGCCGGCGGATGGAGACCGAGATGGTCTTCCAATTGGTCAGCATGCCGCCGAGCCAGCGGTGATTGACGAAATACTGGCCGCAGCGCTTGGCGCAATCGGCGATCGGCTCCGAGGCCTGGCGCTTGGTGCCGACGAACAGCACCCGGCCGCCGCCGGCGGCGACTTCGCGCACCGCCTCCAGCGCGCGGTGCAGGAGCGGCACCGTCTGCTGCAGGTCGATGACGTGGATGTTGTTGCGCACGCCGAAGATGAACGGCCCCATCTTCGGGTTCCAGCGGTGCGTCTGGTGGCCGAAATGCACGCCGGCCTCGATGAGCTGGCGCATGGAATAGCTAGGCAGTGCCATGACGGCAAACTCCTTCTCCGGTTGGTCCGCCGCGGGCGATTGGTCAGGCGCTCGCCTGACACCGGATCGGCCGGCCGGGGCTTTTCATCCGGCAGCCGCAAACCCGCGTGAGGTTTGGTCGGCGGTTTGATAGCGCAGCGCCCGCTCCGGCGCAAGCGAATAGGTCCTCAGGTGGTCGTCGGATTGCGCTTGCCCAGCATGCAAGTTCTTGTTATGTTCTGATAATACGCACGCGGTTCGCGTCCGTACAGGGGATCCGGTGGGCAGCGCCCGCGAGACCGGAGCCCGGGACACCGCAAGCAACCGGCCGCCAGCATGACCTGCTGGCGGCCGTTTAACGTTTCGGGCCGGCACGGAACGCGGCGCGGAGCCGGCCCGGCCGCCCGGGCGAGCCTTCAGCGGCCGTACTTGGCGGTGAAGCTCGCCACCCCCTTGGTGTGGAAATGCAGGTTGAAGCCGACATAGGCCGCCGAACTGTCGGGCGTGACGTCGAGGTGGTCGACGTCGACCGCGAACAGCTTGAAGACGTAGCGGTGCGGCTTGTCGCCCTGCGGCGGGCAAGGGCCGCCGTAGCCGGGCACGCCGAAGTCGGTGCGCGACTGCACCGAGCCGGCCGGCGCCAGATTGGCCTTCACGTCGCCGGCGTTCTTGGCGAGGCCGGTGGCGGTGGCCGGAATGTTGGTGATCACCCAATGCCACCAGCCGCTGCCGGTCGGCGCATCCGGATCGTAGATGGTCAGCGCGAAACTCTTGGTGCCCGCCGGCGCCCCGGACCAATGCAAGGCCGGCGAGATGTTGCTGCCGGTGCAGCCGAAGCCCTTGAACACCTGCTCGGCCTTGATCGTGCTGCCCGGCTTGACGTCGGGGCTGCTCAGGCTGAACCCGGCAGCCGAGGCGCTGCCGGCCAGGCCCAAGGCCAGCGCGCCCGAGGCCAGCGCCGCCCATGCCGTCCGTCCGCTTCTTGTCATGTGTTCCCCCCTTTGTGGTTATGTCGCTGCCGCAGGGGCGGCAGAATCGGAGGCGAGCCTAGCGCCAAGCCAAAGCAAATGTAAGGGCCTGGCGTTCACAAGCCCTGTGACGCCGGCGCAAAACCGGCATCGCTGCGGCGGCGCCTATACGTCGTGCACGTCGACCACACCCGGCACCTGCTTGAGCGCGGCGCGGACGGCGGGCGAGATGGCGAAGCCGCCGGGCAGTTGCATCTCCACCTCCGCCTCGCGCTGATCCAGCGCCAGCACCAGGGTGACCAGGCCGCGCCCGCGACCGGCCCGCGCCAGCGCGCTCTTCAGGCCGCCGAGCGGCGCGGCATCGGCCAGGAACACACGGACGCCGGCGGCGGCCTGGGCGGCGACGCTGTCGAGCGCCTGCACCGACTGCACGGTGAGGCGGACCTGCTCGCCGTCGCGCTTGGCCTCGACGGTGAACAGCACCGCCTTGGCCGGTTCGAGCAGCTCGCGGTTGGCCGAGAGCACCTCCGAGAAGCAGGTCACCTCGAACATGCCGCTGGCGTCGGACGCCTGCACGAAGGCGAAGCGGTTGCCGCGGGCCGAGCGGCGCTCCTGGCGCCCGAGGATGGTGCCGGCCAGCCGGATGGTCGCACTGCCGCCGTTGACGCTGCGGGCGACGTCGGCCGCCGGCATGACGCCGAGCCGCTTCAGCGAGGCGCCATAGGCATCCATCGGATGCGCCGAGAGATAGAAGCCGATGGCGTCGAACTCCTGGGTCAGGCGCTCGACCGGGGTCCAGTCCGCCACTTTCGGCAGCGCCGGCTCCGGCGCCTTGGCGCCGCCCTCGCCGAACAGGCTGACCTGGCTGGAGGCGCGGTCGGCGCTCGCCGCATTGGCATGCCTGAGCAGCATCTCCACCGCCTCGACCACGCGCTTGCGGTTGCCGTCGAGGCCGTCGAAGGCGCCGGCGCGCGCCAGGTTCTCGACCTGGCGCTTGTTGATCGCCTGCGCGTCGATGCGCCCGGCCAGGTCGAACAGCGAGCGGAAGCGGCCGCCCCGCTCGCGCTCGGCCACCAGGCTCTGCATCGCCGCCGCGCCGACGTTCTTCACCGCCGCCAGCGCATAGCGCACCGCGCCCTTGCCGCCGTCGTATTCGACGGCGAATTCCACCTCCGACCGGTTGATGTCGGGCTGGCGCACCGGGATCTCCAGGCGCTGCAGTTCCTGGCGAAACACGTTCAGCTTGTCGGTGTTGGAAATATCCAGGCTCATGGAGGCGGCGAAGAACTCCACCGGATGGTTCGCCTTGAGCCACGCCGTCTGGTAGGCGACCAGGGCATAGGCGGCGGCGTGGCTCTTGTTGAAGCCATAGCCGGCGAACTTCGCCACCAGCTCGAAAATGTACTGCGCCCGGTCGCGCGGCACGCCCTTGGCCACCGCGCCGGAGACGAAGCGCTCCTCCTGCGCGTCCATCTCGGCCTTGATCTTCTTGCCCATGGCGCGGCGCAGCAGATCGGCCTCGCCGAGGCTGTAGCCGGCCAGCACCTGGGCGATCTGCATCACCTGCTCCTGGTAGATGATGACGCCGTAGGTTTCCTTCAGGATCGGCTCCAGCCAGGGATGCAGATAATCCGGCTTCTCGCTGCCGTGCTTGCAGGCGATGAAGCGCGGGATATTGTCCATCGGCCCGGGGCGATAGAGCGCGACCAGCGCGATGATGTCCTCGAAGGCGTCCGGCTTCAGGTTGCGCAGCACGTCGCGCATGCCCGAACCTTCCAGTTGGAACACGCCGATGGTCTCGCCGCGCGTCAGCATGCCGTAGGTGCCGCGATCGTCGAGCGGCAGGTGCGCCATGTCGAGGCCGATGCCGCGCCGGGCGACCAGCTTGACCGCCTTCTCGATCACCGTGAGCGTCTTCAGGCCGAGGAAGTCGAACTTCACCAGGCCCGCCGCCTCGACGTATTTCATCGAGAACTGCGTCACCGGCATGTTGGCGCGCGGGTCGCGATAGAGCGGCACCAGCTCCTCCAGCGGCCGGTCGCCGATCACCATACCGGCGGCATGGGTCGAGGCATGGCGGTAGAGTCCTTCGAGCTTCATCGCCACCTCGATCAGGCGCGCCACGCTCTCGTCGTTCTCGCGCTCGTAGCGCAGCTTCGGCTCCTGCTCCAGCGCCTGCGTCAGGCTCACCGGATTCGCCGGGTTGTTCGGCACCATCTTGCAGATGCGATCGACCTGGCCATAGGGCATCTGCAGCACGCGCCCCACGTCGCGCAGCACGGCGCGGGCCTGGAGCTTGCCGAAGGTAATGATCTGGGCGACGCGGTCGTGGCCGTAGCGCTCCTGCACGTGGCGGATGACCTCGTCGCGCCGGTCCTGGCAGAAGTCCACGTCGAAGTCCGGCATCGAGACGCGCTCGGGGTTGAGAAAGCGCTCGAAGAGCAGGCCCCAACGCAAGGGATCGAGATCGGTAATGGTGAGCGACCAGGCGACCGCCGAGCCGGCTCCCGAGCCGCGCCCGGGGCCGACCGGTATGCCATGGGCCTTCGCCCATTGGATGAACTCGGCGACGATGAGGAAGTAGCCGGCGAAGCCCATCTGGCTGATGACGCCGAGCTCGTAAGCGAGCCGCTCGCGATAGGGTCGCGCCGCGGCCGCTTGCTCGGCCTCGCTCATGCCGGGCTTCAGGACCTGGGCCGCGAGGCGCTTGGCGAGCCCAGCCTCGGCCTCGCGCTTGAGCTCCTCCTCCTCGGAGCCGCCGTCCGGCAGCGGATAGGCCGGGAGGATCGGCTTCCGCGGCACAGGGTAATAGGCGCAGCGCCGGGCGACGACGAGGGTATTGTCGATCGCCTCGGGCACGTCGCTGAAGAGCGCGCGCATGTCCGCCGCCGACTTGAAGTGGTGCTCCGGCGTCAGGCGGCGGCGCTCGGCCTCCGAGATATAGGTGCCGCCCGCGATGCAGAGGAGCGCGTCATGGGCCTCGAACATCTCCGCGTCGGCGAAGAAGGGCTCATTGGTGGCGACGAGCGGCAGGCCGTGGCGATAGGCGAGATCGAGAAGCGGCCCTTCGATCTGGTCCTCGACGGCGAGGCCGTGGCGCTGGAGCTCGACATAGAGCCGGCCGTCGAAGATGCGCGCAAGCTCGAGCAGCAAGCTCTCGGCCGCGGGAAGCTGCCCCTCCGAGAGGAGGCGGCCGACTGGGCCGAGGACGCCGCCGGTCAGCGCCAGGAGCCCGTCGTTCTCTGCCGCGAGCTCGGCAAGGGCGAGCTGCGGCGCCTCGCCGGACGGCGTGCCGAGGAAGGACTTGCTCACCAGCTTGAGCAAGCTGCGGTAGCCGGCCTCGTCCTTGGCGAGGAGGACGAGCTGGTCCGGCTTGGGCGCCGATGCCGAGGGGTGGGTGTCGCGCTCCTCGCGGCGCAGCGCCACCTGGCAGCCGATGATGGGTTGGATGCCGGCCGCCGCCGCGGCCTGGGAGAATTCGAGGGCGCCGAAGAGGTTGCCCGTGTCGGCGATGGCAAGCGCAGGCATGGCCTCGCGCTTCGCCAGCCCGACGAGGGCTGCGACCTTGATCGCCCCTTCGGAGAGCGAATAGGCCGAATGGACGCGGAGATGGACGAAATCAGCGTGGGGCATGCTGCGAACCGGCGGCTATGACGCAAGGATACCAGCATCTTGCGGGCCGCGGGAGAATTTTTGTCCACATCTTGTGGAGATCCGGCTCAGCCGGGCTCGATCACGCCTCCCTCGAGGCGCAGCACGCGATCGGTGCGGCCGGCGAGGTCCGGATTGTGGGTGGCGATCAGGGCGGCGAGGCCGGTCTGGCGCACGATCGCCTGGAGCTGGGCGAAGACGTGCTGCGCTGTCTCCTGGTCGAGGTTGCCGGTCGGCTCGTCGGCGAGGAGGACGCGCGGCGCATTGGCGATGGCGCGCACGATGGCGACGCGCTGCTGCTCGCCGCCGGAGAGCCGCGCCGGGCGATGCTCCGCCCGCTCGCTGAGGCCGACCATG
>DATKPX010000407.1:0-2212 GCA_035523855.1 Allostellaceae bacterium | reverse complement strand
CAGGCGGCGCTGGACATGGCGGAATGGCGCCTCGCGCAGCGCCACGTGGCGGCGCCGGCCGGCGGGCGGGTCGCCGACGTGCTGGCGCGGCCGGGCGAGACCATGGCGGTGGGCGCGCCGGTCGTCTCGCTGCTGCCGCCGGAGAACATCCTCGTCCGCTTCTTCGTGCCGGAGGCGGCGCTCGCCACCCTGCACCGCGGCGATGCGGTCGGCTTCGTCTGCGACGGCTGTCCGGCGGATCTCGGCGGCACCATCTCCTTCGTCTCGCCGCAGGCGGAATACACGCCGCCGCTGATCTACAGCGAGACCAGCAAGGCGAAGCTGGTCTATCGGATCGAGGCGCGGCCCAAGCCGGAGCAGGCGAAGCTGCTCAATCCCGGCGAGCCGGTGCTGGTGCGGCGGACGGGACCGGCCTCATGAGCGCGCCGGTGATCGATGCCCAGGGTCTCGAGAAGCGCTTCGGCGACCGCCGGGTGGTGCGCGGGCTCAGCCTCGAGGTGGCGGGCGGCGAGATCTGCGGCTTCCTCGGCGCCAACGGCAGCGGCAAGACCACCACCATCCGCATGCTCTGCGGCTTGCTGACGCCGGATGGCGGCACGGGCACCTGCCTCGGCCTCGACATCATCCGGGACGCGCCGCGCATCCGCCGCCAGGTCGGCTACATGACCCAGCGCTTCAGCCTCTACGAGGACCTGACGGTGTCGGAGAACCTGAACTTCGTCGCCCGCGTCTACGAGATGCCGAACCGGCGCGAGGCGGTGCGCGGCATCCTGGAGCGCATGCAGCTCGCCGACCGCGCCCGCGATCTCGCCGGCCACCTCTCCGGCGGCTGGAAGCAGCGCCTGGCGCTCGCCGCCTGCGTGCTGCACGAGCCGAAGCTGCTGCTGCTGGACGAGCCCACCGCCGGCGTCGACGCCCAGGCGCGGCGCGAATTCTGGGACCTGATCCACGATCTCGCGGGCGACGGGCTCACCACCCTCGTCTCCACCCACTACATGGACGAAGCGGAGCGCTGCAACCGCATCGTCTACATCGCCGACGGCCAGGTGATCGCCGAGGGCGCGCCCGACGAGGTGACGCGCGGCGCCGGCCTGGTGACCTTCGAGGCCACCGGCAGCGACCTCGACGAGCTGGCGCGCCGGCTCCGCGAGATGCCCGGCGTCGAGGCCGCCGCGGTGTTCGGCCGCCTGCTGCATATCGCCGGCACCGATCGCGCCGCCCTCCAGCAGGCGATCGCGGCGCCGGGGATGGCGGAGCTCCAGTGGCACGAGGTCGCGCCACGGCTCGAGGACGCCTTCATCCACCTGCTGCGGCGCAAGGCGGCGGCATGACCGGCTTCTCCCTCGCCCGCTTCCTGGCGGTGCTGCGCAAGGAGTGGATCCAGATCCTGCGCGATCCCATCACGCTCCGCCTCATCATCGCGCTGCCGATCCTGCAGCTGTTCCTGTTCGGCTTCGCCATCAACACCGATCCGAAGCATTTGCCGGCGGGCGTGCTCTCCGCCGATCATTCGCAATACGAGCGGACGCTGATCGCGGCGCTGCAGAACACCGGCTATTACGACATCCGCGCGATCGCCACGGAGGCGGAGGCCGAGCGCGACCTCGCCGAAGGCAACCTGCTCTTCGTCATCAACATCCCGCCCAGCTTCGGGCGCTCGGTCGATCGCGGCGAGCAGCCGACAGTGCTGGTGGATGCGGACGCCACCGACCCCTCGGCGATCATCAATGCGACATCAGCGCTCGGCCCCCTCGCCGCCAGCGTCGACCGCGACCTGCCGCCGCTGCTGCGCCAGCAGAGCGAGCCCGGCAAGCCGCCCTTCCAGTTCGTGCTGCACGCCCGCTACAACCCGGAGCAGCTCACGGTGCTCAACATCGTGCCGGGCCTGGTCTGCATCGTGCTGATCTTCTCCACCCTCATCATCACCTCGCTCTCGATCACCCGCGAGCGCGAGCGCGGCACGATGGAGAACCTGCTGGCGATGCCGGTCCGGCCGGTGGAGGTGATGATCGCCAAGATCGTGCCCTATGTGGGGATCGGCTACATCCAGGTGACGCTGATCATGGCGATCTCGGTGGCGGTGTTCCACCTGCCGATCCGCGGCTCGATCCTGCTGCTGTTCCTGGCGCTCGGCCTCTTCATCGCCAGCAACCTGGCGCTGGGCTTCACCTTCTCGACCATCGCCACCAGCCAGATGCAGGCCATGCAGCTC
>DATKPX010000406.1:0-3546 GCA_035523855.1 Allostellaceae bacterium | reverse complement strand
CACATGGCAAAGCGCTTGACCGCCAACACAGTCGCTCCGTGGTGAATTTTCAGCTTCCGCATCACACCGGCGCCGTGCCCTCGACGATGATGCGGTGCATGAGGCGCCGCTCGCCCTCGGGATAGTCGGCATTCGCCTTGTGCATGGTGCAGCGATTGTCCCAAATCACGATGTCGCCGCGACGCCACCGGTGCCGGTATTGGTAGCGCTCCTGCGTCGCGTGGTTGATCAGTTCGTCGAGGAGCGCATCGCTTGGCGCGCGCTCCCATCCGGCGATGCCCGCCATGCGGTTCGGATTCATATAGAGCGCCTTGCGGCCGGTCTCCGGATGCGTGCGCACCAGGGGGTGGACGGCGTCGGGAAACTGCTCGGCCTCGGCGGCGGTCAGCGTCGCGATCCGCGTGCCTTTGCGCGGCGAGTCGTATTGGTGCACGACGCGGAGGTCGGCGATCTCCGCCTTGGTCGCCGCGGGCAGATCGTCGTAAGCCGTGTACATGTTGGTGAACTGCGTGTCGCCGCCGCGCGAGGGAATCTCGACGCCGTAGAGGATGGTGAGCGAGCAGGGCAAGCGCTTGTAGCTGTCGTCGCTGTGCCAATGCGCGCCCACCACCAGGCGCTTGCCGTCGCCGAGCTCGTCGCGATCCTCGCTGGAGAGGATCATGATCTCGGGGATGGCGGGATGCCGCGAAGCGATGCGGGTCTGCGGCGCCGGCTGGCCGAAGCCGCGCATCGCCGCGAGGTAGGGCCCGGGCTCCAGCGACTGCCCGCGGATGCAGAGCACGAGATTGTCGAGGAGCGCGCGGCGGAGCGCGCCACTCTCCTCGGTTGTCAGCGGCGCGTTGAGATCGACGCCCGCGGCGGCGATCGCCATGACCGGACCCAGCTTCTCCAGCGACAGCGTCATGGCCGTTCTCCGCCTAGCTGCACTCCCTGCGGAAAGGCGAGAGCTCGTCCTCCAGCATCGCCATCTCCTGCTCGACCGATTGCCGCTCGCGGGCGAGGAAGCTCTCCACCGCACGGGCGAAATCGGGATCGCGGATCCAGTGCGCGCTGTAGGTGGGGACGGGAAGATAGCCGCGCTGGATCTTGTGCTCGCCCTGGGCGCCCGCCTCGACGCGCTTGAGGCCGCGGGCGATTGCGAAATCGAGGGCGCGGTAGTAGCAGACCTCGAAATGCAGGAACGGGAAATCGCCGATGACGCCCCAGTTGCGGCCATAGAGCGTGTCGCCGCCGACGAGATTGAGCGCGCCGGCAACGTAGCGCTTGCCCTGCCGCGCCATCACCAGCACCACCCGATCGGCGAGGCGCCGGTGCAGGAGGTCGAAGAACTCCCGCGTCAGATAGCCACCGCCCCATTTGCGCTCGGTCATCGCCATGTAGAAGCGATAGAACGCGTCCCAGTGCCGGGACTCGAGATTGCCGCCGGTAAGCGTCTCGATCTCGATGCCGGTGGCGAGCGCGTCCCGGCGCTCGCGGCGGATCTGTTTGCGCTTGCGCGAGTTGAGCGCGGCGAGGAAATCCTCGAAGGTCCGATAGCCCGCGTTCTCCCAGTGGAACTGCCGGCCCGCGCGCTGCAGGAAGCCGGCGGCGCCGAACTGCTCCCACTCCTCCGATGTCGGGAATGTCACGTGCAGCGAGGAGACCTTATGGGCGCGCGCCACCTCGATGAGGGCGGCGATCAGCGTCGCCGTCACCTCGCGGTCCGTGCCGGGCCGGCGCAGCAGCCGCGGGCCGGTCACCGGCGTGAAGGGCACCGCCGCCTGCAGCTTCGGGTAATAGCGGCCGCCGGCGCGCTCCAGCGCATTCGCCCAGCCGTGATCGAAGACATATTCGCCGTAGGAGTGGCTCTTGAGGTAGAGCGGCGCCGCACCCAGGAGACGGCCACGCTCGTCCTCGACGAGAATGTGCTGCGGCAGCCAGCCGGTCTCCGCGGTGGCGGAGCCGCTGGCCTCCAGCGCTTCCAGGAACGCGTGGCTGACGAAGGGATTGTCGGACCCGGCGCAGGCATCCCACTCCGCCGCCGGCACATCGCTGAGCCGCTCGACGATGCGCACCCGCGCGGGGTTGCCGCCATCGGCCATGACCGGCTCAGCGCACCTCGAAGACGCCGTCCACCTCGACGGCGAGGTTGAAGGGCAGCACGTTGACGCCGACGGCGGTGCGCGCGTGGCGACCCTGGTCGCCCAGTATCTCGACGATCAGGTTGGAGCAGCCGTTCACCACCTGCGGCTGGTCGACGAAGCTGTCGATGCAGTTGACGAAACCGCCGAGCCGCACGCAGCGCTGCAGCCGGTCGAGATCGCCGACCGCGCTGCGCACCTGGGCGAGCAGGTTGAGGCCGCAGATGCGCGCCGCCTGCTGGCCGTCCTCGACGCTGATCTCGCGGCCGAGCTTGCCGGCGAAGCGGCGCTCGCCGTTCCAGATCGGCAGCTGGCCGGCGACGAACAGCAGGTCGCCGGTGCGCACGAAGGGCACGTAATTCGCCGCCGGCGCCGCCGCCTGCGGCAGCTCGACGCCGAGCTCCTTGAGCCGCGCCTCGATCCGACCTGGCATTCGCCTCGCTCCATCCGGTTGTGGTATCGCCAGCATAGCGGCGGGGCGGCGCGCGATCCAGCGCGCCCCGAATCTGCCTCAATTCTGGGCTAGTGCCGGTGGCGTCGGCTAGAATGGCCGCGCGACATCCGGAACCGAGGCACACGATGATTGCACGCGTCAAATGGCTGCTCGCGCTCCTCCTCGTGCTGCCGGCCTGGCCTGCGGCGGGGGCGGTGCTGGGGGATGCGCGCGTCGCCTATAACGCGACCTGCGCGCTCACCGTCGACGGCCAGACCTACCAGGGCCGGCTCTATGCCAAGCCGGGCTTCCAGCGCCACGAGCAGATGCTGGGCGGCGTGCAGGAGGTGGCGATTCTCGATATCGGCGCCGGGCGCGGCTATTTCGTGCTGCCGCTGCTGAAGAGCTATGTCGATTTTCCGATCGATCGCGCGATGCGCGAGCTGAGCGCGCCGGATATCGCCGGACCGCCGGTCGGGCGCGAGGCGGTCAACGGCGTCGCCACCAGCAAGTATCGCGTCGCGCACCGCGCCGATGACGGCACGCGCATCGACGGTTTCGTCTGGCTCACCGAGAGCGGCGTGCCGATGCGCGGCAACGGAACGGTGGCGGCGCCGGACGGAAAGAAGACGCCGTTCGCCTGGGAGCTCTCGCAGCTGCAGATCGGTCCGCAGCCGCCGGCGCTGTTCCAGCCGCCGGAGGGTTTCTATCGGCTGCCCGCCAGCGCGCTGCCGAGCTTCCTCGGCGGCCAGGGCGGCTGATCGAGAGCCGATGCAAAAACAGCCGCGCACGCGCAAATAGCAGCGGCGGGGCGCAGGGGATACGCCGCCGCCGCTGCCGCCGGCGGATGGGAGGATCGGCCGGCGGGGGCGATCCCGTCGCGACGGGCTGGCCTGTGGGCAGCAGGCCCGCGCGACACGGAGAAGCGAGCCGCGCGCGGAAAGACCGATGGCTTTCCTTGTCCGTCGCGATCACGGGGATCGACAGGGATTG
>DATKPX010000405.1:0-3000 GCA_035523855.1 Allostellaceae bacterium | reverse complement strand
GCGGCGATTATCCGCCAGATGACCAGAAATCTCGTCGATGAGAGCGTTGACCTCGGCGAACACCGCGCTGGGAATAGTCTCCGGAAGATCTTCGTCCGGGAAATCGATCAGAGCTTCCTGCCGCGCCAGGCTTTGCAGCAGGCGGTGCCGCCACCCCTCATAGAGGGCGCCGAGCTCGCCGGCGAGCTGGCGCAGGGCCTGCCGGCGCTGAGCCGCCGTATCGGCCGCAACCAGGTCGGCGATCGCCTCCGCCTCGGTGAGATCGAGCTTCCCGTTCTCGAAGGCCCGGCGGCTGAATTCCCCCGGCTCGGCGAGCCGAAATCCGGGTAGACGCCCCAGAAGGTCTACAAGGGCGGCCAAAACCGCGGCGCTGCCATGGAGATGCAGCTCGACGAGATCCTCGCCCGTGAAGGTGGCGGGAGCCGGAAACCAGGCCGCCAGGCCCTGATCGATGAGCTCGCCGCTCTCCTTATCCCGGAAGCGGCGGCGGACCAGCTGCCGTGCCGGCCCCGCCGTGGTGCCGAGCGCGCTCAGCGCGGCCGCCGCACGCGGCCCGGAGACGCGCACCACGGCGATGCCGGCGCGGCCGGCGGCGGTGGCGCAGGCGAAGATGGTGTCGTCGGACCGCCGGGGCACGGCACGAACCTGCTGCTGGCGTGTTACGAGGGACCCAAGGATCGGAAAAACTATGCCGTCAATCCCCGCCAACAGCCATATAGATGGAATGGCCTCATCGGAACCCGCCGCGCCCCAGCCCCGCCGCAACGCCCTCGGCGCGGAGACCAGCCCTTATCTCCTCCAACATAAGGACAACCCCGTCGCCTGGCAGGCCTGGGGGCCGGCGGCTTTCGAGGCGGCGAAGCGGGAAGATAAGCCGATCCTGCTCTCGATAGGCTATGCCGCCTGCCATTGGTGCCATGTGATGGCCCATGAGAGCTTCGAGCGGCCGGAGATCGCCCTGCTGATGAACGAGCACTTCATCAACATCAAGGTGGACCGCGAGGAGCGGCCGGACGTCGACACCATCTATCAGCATGCGCTGGCGCTGCTGGGCGAGCAGGGCGGCTGGCCGCTCACCATGTTCCTGACGCCGGAGCGCGAGCCGTTCTGGGGCGGCACCTATTTTCCCCCGGAGCCGCGCTGGGGCCGTCCGGGATTCCCCCAGGTGCTGGCCGCGCTCGCCAACGCCTATCGGAGCGACCGCGCCGCGGTCACCAAGAACGTCACCGCGATGACCGAGGCGTTGGCCAAGCTCGCCAACCCCACCGCCGGCAGCGGCATCTCCCTCGAGCTCACCGATCGGATCGCCGAGCGTCTGGTCGGCGAGATCGACGGCGAGAACGGCGGCATCGGCGATGCGCCGAAATTTCCGCAGGCGAGCCTCCTCTCGGTGATGTGGCGCGGCTATCGCCGCACCGGCAGCGCGGCGATGCGGAACGCCGTCCTGCTCACCCTCGACCACATCTGCCAGGGCGGCATCTACGATCACCTGGGCGGCGGCTTCGCCCGCTACGCCGTCGATCGCCGCTGGCTGGTGCCGCATTTCGAGAAGATGCTGTACGACAATGCGCAGCTGCTGGAGCTCCTCACCCATGCCTGGCAGGCGACCGGCAAGCCGCTCTATGCCGAGCGCATCGCCGAGACGATCGGCTGGCTCGCCCGCGAGATGCTGCAGCCGGAAGGCGGCTTCGCTTCCAGCCTCGATGCCGACAGCGAGCACGAGGAAGGCAAGTTCTATGTCTGGCACGAGCGCGAGATCGACGCCCTCCTCGGCGCGCGCGCGACCCGCTTCAAGGACTTCTACGACGTGACGCCGGCGGGCAACTGGGAGGGCCACACGATCCTGAATCGCCTCGGCCGTCTCGAGTGCGCCGACGACGCCACCGAGCGGGCGCTTGCCGAGGACCGCACGGCGCTGCTGAAGGCGCGCGGCGGCCGCGTGCGGCCCGGTCTCGACGACAAGGTGCTGGCGGACTGGAACGGGCTGATGATCGCGGCGCTCGCCTATGCGGGCCAGGTCTTCGGCCGCGCCGACTGGATCGCCCTGGCGGAAAATGCCTTCGACTTCATCGAGCGGCGGATGACCGACGAGGAGGGCCGCCTCCATCACAGCTACCGCGATGGCCGCGCGCGCCATCCCGCCACCCTCGACGATCACGCCAATCTTGCCCGCGCGGCGCTCGCCCTCGAGGAGGCGACCGGCAAGAGCGCCTACCGCGAGCGCGCCGAAAGCTGGGCCGAGCTCGTCGAGCACTGGTACGGCGATGCCGCCGGCGGCTATTTCGTCGCCGCTTCCGACACCGAGAACCTGATCACCCGGCCGAAGATGGTGCAGGACGCCGCCACGCCCTCCGGCAACGGCACCATGGTCGAGGTGCTGGCGCGGCTCTTCCACCTGACCGGCAAGCCCGCCTATCGCGAGCGCGCCGAGGCCGCCGTCAACGCCTTTGCGGGCGACGTGCCGCGGAACTTCTTTCCCTTCGGCTCGCTCCTCAATGGCAACGAGACGCTGCAGCGGGCGGTGGAGATCGTGATCATGGGCGAGCGCGGCGAGGCCTCGACCGCGGCGCTGCTCGCGGCGGTGAACGGCGTCTCGCTGCCGACCCGCGTGCTGGCGGTGCTGCCGCCCGGCACCGCGCTGCCGGAGCATCACCCGGCCGCCGGCAAGCAGCAGAGCGCCGGCCGCGCCACCGCCTATGTCTGCCGCGGCCAGACCTGCTCGCTTCCGATCATCGATGCAGCCGCGCTGACGGCGGAGCTCGATCGTTGATTAATCAACGCGGAGGCTGAATGCCCACGATCACCATCCCGAGCCCCGTCGGCCCGCTCACCATCGAGCAGGAGGGCGATGCCATCGTCGCCATGCATTGGGGCCGCGCGCCCAAGGAGGCGCCGACGCCGCTGCTGCAGGAGGCGGCACGCCAGCTCGGCGAGTATTTCGCCGGCGCGCGGCGCGACTTCGATCTGCCGCTCCGGCCCGAGGGATCGCCGCTGGAGCAG
>DATKPX010000404.1:0-2693 GCA_035523855.1 Allostellaceae bacterium | reverse complement strand
TCCACTTCGTGAAGCGCTACTTCGCGGTGCTGCCGCTGGCGGTGGCGATGATGTTCGTGATCTCGCTGCAGACGCCGCGCACCATCCGCCGCATCGCCATCGTCGGGCTGCTGATCTCCCTGGCGCTGCTCGCCTACACTTTTGTCGGCGGCATGGAGATCAAGGGCGCCCGGCGCTGGATCAATTTCCCCGGTGGCGCGCTGCAGCCCTCGGAATTCGTCAAGCCGACCTTCGCGGTGGTGGCCGCCTGGCTCTTCGCGCAGCAGCGAGCCGAGCCGCGCTTCCCCGGCAATATCATCGCGATCGCGCTGTTCCTGCTGATAACAGGCATGCTGCTGAAACAGCCCGATCTCGGCATGACGGTCGTGGTTGCCGCGGTGTGGTTCACCCAGTTCTTCCTGGCGGGGCTGCGGCTCTACTGGGTCGGCATCGGCATGGGCTGCGGCATCGCCGGGCTGGTCGGCGCCTATTTCACCCTGCCGCACGTGACGAGCCGCATCGACCGTTTCTTCGATCCTGCCGCCGGCGACGGCTACCAGGTGAACCGCTCCATGGAAGCCTTCATGAATGGCGGGCTCTGGGGGCGCGGACCGGGCGAGGGCACGGTGAAGGAGTATCTGCCGGACGCGCACGCCGATTTCGTCTTCGCGGTGGCGGGCGAGGAGCTCGGCCTCGTGGTCTGCCTCATCATCGTGCTGCTCTTCGCCTTCATCGTGCTGCGCGGCTTCACCCGTGTGCTGCAGGAGACCAACCTCTACGTCGTGCTCGCCTCCACCGGCCTCTTCGTTCAGTTCGGGCTGCAGGCGGTGATCAACATGGCGTCCACGCTGCATCTGATGCCCACCAAGGGCATGACGCTGCCGTTCCTCTCCTATGGCGGCTCCTCGATGCTGGCGTTGGGCCTCGGCATGGGGATGGCGCTGGCGCTGACGCGGCGCCGCTTCGGCGGGGGCGAGACATGACCGCCTCCGGCGTGGTCGTGCTGGCAGCCGGCGGCACCGGCGGACACATGTTCCCGGCGGAGGCGCTGGCGCGTGTGCTCACGACGCGTGGTCGTGCCGTCGCGCTGATGACCGATAGCCGCGGCATGGCCTTCGGCGCCAACCTACCGGGCGTCGCGCTGCATCGGATCCGCGCCGGCCGCGTCGGCGGCAATCTGTTGCGCAAGGCGATCGGCATCCTCGAGCTCGCCATCGGCACGCTCGAGGCCGGCCGGCATCTGCGCCGGCTCTCGCCCGCGGCGGTGGTTGGGTTCGGCGGATATCCTTCGGTGCCGACCATGCTGGCGGCAGTGCGACAGAACCTGCCGACCGTCATCCACGAGCAGAACGCCATTCTCGGCCGCGCCAACCGCCTGCTGGCGCCGCGCGCGCGCCGCATCGCCACCTGCTTCGCCGAGATTGCGAGCCTGCGTCCCGCCGACCGCGCCAAGGTGGTGGAGACCGGCAATCCGGTGCGGCCGGCGGTGATCGCGTTGCGCGGCACACCCTATAAGCCCGCTCAGGGTGCCGAGCCCTTCGAGCTGGTGGTGCTCGGCGGCAGCCAGGGCGCCCGCGTGCTGAGCGAGGTCGTGCCGGCAGCGCTGGTCCGTCTGCCCGACAGCCTGCGCCAGCGGCTGCGCCTTACCCAGCAGGCCCGTCCGGAGGATCTCGAGGCCGTACGCGCCGCCTATCAGGCGCGCGGTGTCGCGGCGGAAATCCGCCCCTTCTTCGATGACGTGCCGGCGCGGCTCGCCCGCGCTCATCTCGTGATCTCGCGCTCGGGCGCCTCCACGGTGGCGGAGCTCGCGGCGATGGGGCGGCCGGCGATCCTGGTGCCCTATCTCCATGCCGCCGACGATCACCAGACCGCCAACGCCCGCGCCCTCGAGACGGTGGGCGCCGCCTGGGTGATGCCGCAGGCTGCTTTCACCGCCGAGGCGCTGAGCGAGCGACTTGCCGCGCTCATGGCCGCGCCCGATACGTTGGCCGAGGCGGCGCGGCGCGCCTTCACGCTCGGCCGCCCGGACGCCGCCGAGCGGCTCGCCGATCTGGTGCTCGCCACCGCGACGGAGGCCGCCCGATGAAGGCGCTGCCCCTCGACATCGGCATCATCCATTTCGTCGGCATCGGCGGCATCGGCATGAGCGGCATCGCCGAGATCTTGCACAATCTCGGCTACGGCGTGCAGGGCAGCGATCTCGCCGACAACGCCAATGTGCGCCGCCTGCAGAGCCTCGGCATCCGCGTCGAGATCGGTCATAAGGCGGAGAACCTGGGCGATGCCCAGGTGCTGGTGAGCTCGTCGGCGGTGAAGGCGGACAATCCCGAGGTGATGGCGGCGCGCGCGCGGCTCATCCCGGTGGTACGGCGGGCCGAGATGCTGGGCGAGCTCATGCGCCTCAAATGGTCGATCGCCGTCGCCGGCACGCATGGCAAGACCACCACCACCTCGATGGTCGGTCATCTGTTGGAAACGGCGCAGCTCGATCCCACCGTGATCAACGGCGGCATCATCAACGCCTACGGCACCAACGCGCGGCTCGGCTCCGGCGACTGGATGGTGGTGGAGGCGGACGAGAGCGACGGCACCTTCGTCAAGCTGCCGGCGACGATCGCCATCGTCACCAACATCGACCCCGAGCACCTCGACTTCTACGGCAATTTCGAGGCCGAGCAGCAGGCCTTCGAGACCTTCATCGGCAACATCCCGTT
>DATKPX010000403.1:0-3423 GCA_035523855.1 Allostellaceae bacterium | reverse complement strand
TGACCGTCCTTCAGCGCGGTCTTGCCGATATAGGCGCCGAGGGTCGACTGGTGGTCGATGGCGCGGAACTCCGCGGCGCCGATCGGGCTCTCGAAGCGCATGCCGCGGAGCGCCGCGATGAGGGCCTGGGTGTCGGTCTTGCCGGCCTTCCTGATCGCCTCGGCGATCACCTTCGCCGCGGTGTAGCCGACCACCGAGCCCAGGCGCGGATAATCGCTGAACTGCTTCTGATAGGCCTCGCGGAACTTCGCATGCTCCGGTGTCTTGATGTCGGCCCAGGGATATCCGGTGACGATCCAGCCCGCGGGAGTCTCGTCCTTGAGCGCGTCCAAGTATTCGGGCTCGCCGGTGAGGAGGCTCACCACCGCGCGCTTCTCGAACAGGCCGCGGGTGTTGCCCTGGCGCACGAAGCTGGTGAGGTCGGGACCGAAGGTCACGTTGAAGATCGCCTCGGGATTGGCGGCGGCGACCGCGTCGACGGTGGCGCCGGCGTCGATCTTGCCGAGCGCCGGATACTGCTCGGCGACGAACTGCACGTCGGGCCGCGCCTTCTGCAGCAGCGCCTTGAAGGACTGCGCCGCCGACTGGCCGTATTCGTAGTTCGGCGTCACGATCGCCCAGCGCTTCGCCGGCAGCTTCGCCGCCTCCTCCACCAGCATGGCGCTTTGCATGTAGGTCGAGGGGCGCAGCCGGAAGGTGTAGAGATTGCCCTTCGACCAGACGAGGGCGTCGGTGAGCGGCTCGCCTGCCATGTAGAGGCGCTGATGCTCCCTCGCGAAATCGGAGAGCGCGAGGCCGACGTTCGAGAGGAAGCCGCCGGCCAGCACCTCCACCTTCTCGGCGTCGAGCAGCTCGCCCGCAAGCCGCACCGCGTTCTCCGGCTTGCCGCCGTCGTCGCGGAAGAGCGTCTCCATCTTGCGGCCGAGCACGCCGCCGGCGCCGTTGATCTCGGCCTCGGCCATCTGCCAGCCGTTCTTGTAGGGCGCGAGGAAGGCCGGGATCACCGTATAGCTGTTGACCTCGCCGATGCGGATCGCCGCACCCTGCGCGCGTCCGATCGCCGGCGCCGCCAGCATCGCCACGCCCGCCGCCGCGCCGCCCAGGAACCGCCGCCGCTTCATTCCGCTCATCCCCGCCTCCATGTCCCCGATCCGCCCGATGCTAGCGCAAGCCGTCCTTGCCTTCGATCTCATCCTTGGTGAGGCCGCCGACGCGCGGCAGCGGACGGCCGCTGTCGGTGACCACCACCGCCACCACGATCTCGTTGGCGGCGGGCGCGTCGACCACGCGCACCTCCATCGCGTCGAAATGCGAGCGCACGACGGCGGCGTCCTTGTGGCCGAGCGGCACGTCGAGGGGGGCGCCCATGCCGGCGCGCTTCTTCGCCGAGGGCACCAGCGCCGCGCCCTTCTGCACCGCGGCGCGGAGCGGCTTGCCGAGGCGCGGATGCAGGATGGCGGCGGCATGCTCCAGCTCGCCCGCCTCGCCGACGATCGCCGCCTTGCCGTAGCTCTCGGCCTGTGCCCCCGCGATGCCGAGCGCCGCCACCGCGCGGCGGCCCAGAAGCTCGCCCAGCTCTTCGCCCACCGCCATCAGCGGCTCGAGATCCGCGACATGCCGGCCGGCGAAGGGGTTCTCGATCACCGCGATCGCCGCCGCCTTGCGCGTCGGCGGCGCGATCTTCTGCCCGGCCTCGCTCATTGTCTCCTCGACGGTGACGATCAGCTTGCGGATCTTTGCGCTCATCTCTGTCTCCTCCTTCCGTCGGCGGTCACGCCGCCAGGGAATGCCGCGCCACCTCGCCGCAGACGACAAACCGCCCCTGCAGCGTCAGCACCGCGCCATAAATCCGTCCGACGGCGCGGAACCACTCGGCCATGTCGAGACCCTGACTCAGCGCCCGCATGATGTCATCACCAGCGAGCGGCGGCACCTCCACCGTCACCAGGCGGTCGCCGAGGTCGCTGTCGGGATCGATCTCCGACGCGGGCAGGCGCCGCACGCGGGCATCGCCGGGGAGATCGACCGCGTTGGCGATGATGGAGGCGGCCGCATCGGCGGCGGCGGCGCTCTCGGCCAGCACCGTCACGGCATCGGCGATGCCGAACGAGAAGCTGCGCCCGCCGGAGCCCTTGGTGGGCGCGCCTGACGTGGCGACGCCGCGCACGGGCATCGCCGCGGTGAGCTCGATGGTGCCCGCGATGGCCGGCGTCCGCAGGTCGGCGACCATGCCGCAGGTGAGCCGTTGTCCGTCGCCGAGATGGAACGCGATGTCGCCGCCGTCGTTCACATAGGCCTTGGCGAGATCGCGCCCTTCCACCAGCGCCGCCAGCACGTGATCGGCGACGGCGCCCGCCACCGCCGCCATCGGCGTGATGAAGTCGGCGCGATAGGGCCAGCAGGCCGCCGCCATCCGCCGCGCCACCGGGCCGCGCAGCGGCGGCGGCTCGGCGTCGAGGGGCTGGCGCAGGAGCGGCAGCTCGGCGACGAGATCGGTGAGCACGGTCTGGAACGCGGCCGCCGCCTGGCCGTAGGCGAGGCGGACTTCCCCCGCGTCGCCCCAGGCCTCGATGACGAGATCGATCGGACCGTGCTGCAGATGGAGCCGTCTGCCGTCCGGGAGGAGCCGCGCCTGGATCATCCGGCCTTCCTCGCCGGCGGCCGCAGCGGCCAGGAATGGGGATCGGCCCAGGGGATCGACTTCACCCGCTCCACGTCGCGGAGCGCCTCGACGGCGCGGACATGGCCCATGTGGCCGCCCATCGCCGCATAGCTGTCGCGGCGCATGGTGAACTCGATCGGCGCCACCAGGGCGGGCGTCGGCACATAGCCGAAGGAGTTGTCGGGCATGGTCGCGACATCGACCATGATGGTGATGCCGCCGCCGGGCCAGACATAGACCGGCGCGCCGCCGGCGGTGACGCGGGTCAGCGCATCGCGCACCGAGCGCGTCAGATGGATCGGGTTCTCGGTGACGCCGGCGCGCAGGCTGCCGCCGGCGCCACCCATGAACAGCACCGAGCAGAGCGCCGGCTCGCAGTTCTCGCCGATCCGCGCCACCACCTTGACGATGGGCTCCGGCATCTCCGCCGGCCGCGGCACCAGGTTCTCGTCGAGGACGAAATAGCCGTAATGCTCGCCGGTCGTGGAGACCATCAGCAGGCGCAGCCCCCGCCACGCCGTGCCCGGCGTGATCTTCTCGATGATCGTCAGCGGATCATGAATATCCGTGCCGCCCCAGCCGGTGCCGGGATTGGCCACCTGGAAGTAGCGGCCGGGCGTCGAGCGCCGGCCGCGCACGCGGATGCCCGCGGGCCGCATATCGAGGAATCTTCCGGCCTGATGCTCGGTCAAGACGCCGGTGATGTGGTCGTCGACCACGATCACCTCGTCGACGTGGCCCTGCCACTGCTTCGCGAAGAT
>DATKPX010000402.1:0-5800 GCA_035523855.1 Allostellaceae bacterium | reverse complement strand
CCGCCCGGCGCTTTTCCGGCATCGCCTTCTGGACCGAGACGAACTGCAGCAACTTCTGCGACACCGGCGTTCCCCTGACGACAGAAAGTGACCCATAGCCCGGGCTGACGGGCAGATCGCTACCCTAGCGGGCTAGCGTCGGGGAGGACACCAGATTTCGCAAAATAGGTCAACTTGTTTGACTAATTTTTTTCTAATCTCGCTTCTGTCGTCCCGGCATACCGCTCTCGTGTGTTACAGAACGCCAATTTGTTCCATAATGAGACTAAATTCCCGGTGCTGAACCAGTGCCTTGGTGGTAAGCGCCGATAAATCAGGCAGTGAGCTGGTGGCCCAGGGCGCGGCGACGACGGAAGCGGTCGAGATAGGTGGGAAGGATCAGCTCGACGCTGGTCGGGGTGAGACCGAGCTCGGCGAAACCCGGATTGCCGGCGGCGACCACATTGTCGCGCTGCAGCAGCTTCACCTGGTCGCGGGTGAGCGGCGGCACCGGCAGCCATTCCAGGAATGCGGCCTCCAGGCTCGCCAGCCCGAAGGGCAGGTTCATCAGGCAGCGCTTGCGGCCGATCTGCGCCAGCAGCAGGGTCATCAGCTCGCGGAAGCTGTAGGTCTTTGGGCCGCCGAGCTCATAGGTCTTGCCGGCGGCATCCGGCCGCTCGAGCGCCGCCAGCGCGGCGTCGGCGACATCGCCGACATAGACCGGCTGGAAGCGGGTGGCGCCGCCGCCGATCAGCGGCAGCACCGGCGAGAGCCGCGCCATCGCCGCGAAGCGATTGAAGAAATCGTCCTCCGGCCCGAACACCAGGGACGGGCGGAGGATGGTGGCGGCGGGAAACGCCGCCCTGACCGCCTGCTCCCCCGCCGCCTTGCTCCGCCCATAGGCTGCCGGCGAGGCCGGATCGGCGCCGATGGCGGAGATGTGGACGAATTCCCGTGCGCCGGCCGCCGCCGCCAGGCGCGCGAGCCGCACCGGCCCCTGGTGGTGGACCAGATCGAAGCGCTGCTTGCCGTGCTCGTAGAGGATGCCCACCGCCGAGACCACCGCGTCGGCGCCGGCGACACTCGCCGCCAGGGCGGTCTCGTCGGCAAGACCGGCGTCGAGCAGCGCCACTTGCCCGACATCGCCCATGGTGGTGAGGAAGAGAGCGTCGGTCGCATGCCGGCTCACCACGGTGACGACCGCACCCTGCTGGGCGAGCCGGCTCACCACGTAGCGCCCGATAAAGCCGCTGCCGCCCACCACCGTGATCCGCCGATATTTCATGGCTTCCTCTCTGCCGACACCCGCGAAATCTCATACAGCAGGCGCGTTTCGCTGGCGAGGCACGACACCAGCATTGACATCGGCCGGTGGCGCCCGTAATCCAGGGCCGGCCTGCCCAGGTGGCGGAATTGGTAGACGCGCTAGATTCAGGTTCTAGTGGGCGAAAGCTCGTGGAAGTTCGAGTCTTCTCCTGGGCACCACATCGCGGCCGCGGCGGCTTTGCCGGCGGTCCAGCCTAGCGCCTCGGAGACGCTTCTGAGCACCCATCTCCATCGCGGCGACCTGCCCGGCGGCATCGACTGGGGAACGGCGGTTGCCATCGACACCGAGACCATGGGGCTGCAGACTGCCCGCGACCGGCTCTGCCTGGTGCAGCTCTCCGCCGGCGACGGCGTCTCACACCTGGTGCAGATCGCCGCCGGCCAGAAGACGGCGCCCAACCTGACCGCGCTCCTCGCCGATCCCAAGGTGACGAAGCTCTTCCACTTCGCCCGCTTCGACCTCGCCATCCTCAAGCATACCTTGGGCGTCATGCCGGGCCCGGTCTACTGCACCAAGATCGCCTCGCGGCTGGTGCGCACCTTCACCGACCGGCACGGACTCAAGGACCTCGCCCGCGACCTCCTCAATGTCGAGCTCTCCAAGCAGCAACAGAGCTCCGACTGGGGGGCGGCGGAGCTCACCACCGAGCAGCTCCGCTACGCCGCCGCCGACGTCCTCTACCTGCACCGGCTCCGGGAGCGACTCGACGAGATGCTGGCCCGCGAGGGCCGGACCGAGCTCGCCCAAGCCTGTTTCGCCTTCCTTCCGACCCGCGTCGAGCTCGACCTTGCGGGCTGGGGAGCCGAGGACATATTCGCGCATTAAGCGATTGAAATTCCAGCGCATGGCGGCAGTTTGCCGCCGTCCTGGAAGCGCCGCTTTGATTGACCTTTAGGGCACGGGCGGCCATAGTGCCGCCATAAAATCATGCGACTCGGGGCGGCGAAGCCCATCGGGTTTGTTTTGTATTGGCGCCGCCTTGGGGCGCCTGGATTTCGGGAAAAGCCGCCCTGCGGCGGCAAACAGCGGGGACATGACGACGCTCACCAAGCCATCGGCCGGACCGCGCGAGGACAGCCGCGACATCGAGGCGGCGCGGCGCGTGCTGCAAGCGGAGATTGCCGGGCTGAAAGCGCTCGCCGACAGCCTCAACGGCGCCTTCGTGGCGGCGGTCGAGGCACTCGCCCGGGTCAAGGGCCGGGTGATCGTCACCGGCATGGGCAAGAGCGGCCATGTCGCGCGCAAGATCGCGGCGACCCTCGCCTCCACCGGCACGCCGGCGCAGTTCGTCCATCCCGGCGAGGCGAGCCACGGCGATCTCGGCATGATCGCCGAGGGCGACGCGGTGCTGGCACTCTCGAATTCCGGCGACACCGCCGAGCTCGGCGACATCCTGGCCTATACCCGCCGCTTCCGCATTCCGCTGCTGGCGATGACGCGGCGCGCCGAGAGCGCGCTGGCGGATGCCGCCGACATCGCCCTCGTCATCCCGCAGAGCGCCGAGGCCTGCCCGATGGGCCTCGCCCCCACCACCTCCACCACCATGATGCTGGCGCTCGGCGATGCGCTGGCGGTGGCGCTCCTGGAGCGCAAGGGCTTCTCGGCGGCGGATTTCCAGGCACTGCATCCGGGCGGCCAGCTCGGCAAGCAGCTGCTGCGCGTCGCCGACATCATGCATGCGGGCGACGCGGTGCCGCTGGTGGCGAGCGGCACCCAGATGGCGGACGCGATCCTGGTGATGACCGCCAAGAGCTTCGGCTGTGCCGGTGTCGTCGACGCGGCCGGCAGGCTGCTCGGCATCGTCACCGACGGCGATCTCCGCCGCCACATGGGAAGCGCCCTTCTGGTCCAGCGCGTCGATGACGTGATGACGCCGACGCCGAAGACCATCCGGCCGCAGGCGCTCGCCGCCGAGGCGGTGGGCCAGATGAACGCCCAGGCGATCACCAGCCTCTTCGTCGTCGACGAGACCTGGCGGCCGCTCGGCATCCTGCATCTCCACGACTGTCTGCGCGCGGGGGTGGTGTGAGCACGCAGCTCAAAGCCAAGGGCAACCTGATCGGCAGCTCGGTGGCGGTGGGTGCGCTCACCGCGCGCGGGCGCGGCCAGCTCGCCAAGCGCATCGAGCGCTACAGCCGGCTGGTGGCGCGGCTCAAGGTGGTGCTGCCGGCCTCGGCGCTGGCGCTGCTGCTGCTGATCGCCGCTTGGCCGCGGATCCAGAGCGCGGTCGAGCGCATCAAGCTGCATGCGCCTCATCTCGATCTCAGCGAGGCGCGCAACCTGCGCATGGTCAACCTCCGCTACGCCGGCGTCGATCGCCACGACCGGCCCTTCACCGTCACCTCCGACGTGGCGCGGCAGCGGCCGAACGCCGAGGACACGGTGGAGCTGGAGAGCCCGAAGGCCGACATGACGACCCAGAGCGGCACCTGGATCGCGGTCACCGCCGACAACGGGGTCTACAAGCCGCAGGCGCAGCTCCTCGATCTCGCCGGCAACGTCGAGCTGTTCCAGGACAAGGGCAACGAGTTCGTCACCGACAAGGCGCACGTCGACATGGGCCGCGGCACCGCCGAGGGCAACGATCCTGTCGAGGGCCATGGCCCCTTCGGCACCGTCAAGTCCGACGGCTTCCGCATCGGCGAGCACGGCGACGTCATCCTCTTCACCGGCAAGACCCACCTGGTGCTCGAGCCGCACGATTCGAAGACCGCCAAGGAGCAGCCGTGAGGCGGAGGAGCGCCTGGCTCGCGCTGCCGGTGCTCGTCACCTGCCTCTTGACCCCCGCGCTCGCCCAGGCGCCGAAGCCGACGGCGAAGCCCGCCGCCAAGCCGGCCGCCGCCGCTCCCGCCAAGAACGACGACAGCAAGAGCGGCGCGGCCAAGAACGACACCAGCACCGGGCTCAGCCTCGGCAAGGACGACAACGGCAAGCCGGTCACCATCGAGGCCGACCAGGGCATCGAGTGGCAGCAGAACACCCATATCTATATCGCCCGCGGCAACGCCAAGGCCACGCGCGGCGCCGTCTCGGTGGAAGGCGACACACTGACGGCGCATTACCGCGCCGCGGGCAAGAGTGACGGCGCCACGCCCGCCAGCGACCGCGGCGAGGATCCCTCCGGCAACACCGAGATCTACCGGGTCGACTGCGACGGCAACGTGCGCATCGTCACCGCAAACCAGGTGCTGGTCGGCGATCACGCTGTCTATGACGTGGACAAGGCGTCGCTGGTGGTGACCGGCAAGAACCTGAAGCTCACCACGCCACGCGACGTCGTCACCGCGCGCGACAGCCTCGAATGGTACGACCACGATCAGCTCGCGGTCGCCCGCGGCGATGCGGTGGCGGTGCGCGACCAGAAGAAGGTGCGCGCCGACACGCTGACAGCGCTGGTCGAGCGCGACCAGTCCGGAACCCAGCACCTGACCCGCGTCGATGCCCATGGCAATGTGGTGGTGACGTCCCAGGACCAGATCGGCCGCGGCGATGCCGGCGTCTACAACGTTGAGAGCGGCATCAGCACCCTCATCGGCAACGTCCGCCTGACCCGCGGCGGCAACGAGCTGCGCGGCCAGTACGCGGTGATCGACCTCAACCACAATGTGAGCCGGCTGCTGAGCACGCCGCCGAGCACCAAGCTCACCGGCGGACCGGCGCCCGGGCCCGTCCAGGGCCTGATCTACCCGCACCAGCAGGGCGCGCCGGTCACCACGCCGAAGCAATAGGATCCGCTTGATGAAGGCGACACCGCCCAAGCCCGCCACCGCGCCGCATCCGGCCACCGCGCCGAAGCCCGCGCCGCAGGCCGCCGCCAGACCTGCCGCGCCCAAGCCCGGCGCCACCGGCGAGAGCGGACCGCGCCTCGTTGCCAACAACCAAGGCCTCATCGCCAACAGCATCGGCAAGAGCTTCAAGCAGCGCCCAGTGCTGCGCGGCGTCAATGTCTCGGTGCAGCGCGGCGAGGCGGTGGGGCTCCTGGGTCCGAACGGCGCCGGCAAGACCACCTGCTTCTACATCATCACCGGGCTGATCGCGCCCGATGTCGGCACCATCACCTTCGACGGCCATGACATCACCGAGCTGCCGATGTACCGCCGCGCCCGGCTCGGGATCGGCTACCTGCCGCAGGAGGCCTCGATCTTCCGCGGCCTCTCGGTGGAGAACAACATCCGCGCCGTCCTCGAGGTGGTGGAGCCCGTGCGCGAGAACCGCGAGGCGATGCTGGACGAGCTCCTGGCGGAGTTCTCCATCACGCATCTCCGCCGCGCGCCGGCTCTCGCGCTCTCCGGCGGCGAGCGGCGCCGCGTCGAGATCGCCCGCGCGCTCGCCACCCAGCCGCATTTCATCCTGCTCGACGAGCCGCTGGCCGGTATCGACCCGATCGCGGTCAACGACATCCGCGACCTAGTGAAGCACCTGAAGGACCGCGGGATCGGGGTTTTGATCACCGATCACAACGTCAGGGAGGCGTTTCAGATTGTAGATCGGGCA
>DATKPX010000401.1:0-2082 GCA_035523855.1 Allostellaceae bacterium | reverse complement strand
GGCGAGGCGCCGAGCCCCTCGGCGGCGCGCAGCAGCGAGCGGTCGAGGCTCGCCAGCGAGACACCAACGTTGACGACGACGAAGGGAAGGCAGAGCAGGCTGTGGCCGAGCGCCAGGCCGAGTGTCGTTCCCACCAGGCCCAGCGGCCGGCTCACGTAGTAGAGCGCGATCGCGGTGATGATGGAGGGCACGACCAGCGGCGCCAGGAACAGGCCGGAGAGGATCCGCCGCAGCGGGCCGGCGAGCCGGGCGATGCCGAGCGCCGCGGCGGTGCCGAGGACGAGGGAGAAGGCGGTCGCGATCACCGCCACCTCGGCGCTGGTGATGAGGGAGGCCATCCATTCGCGGTCGCGGAAGAACGCCTCGTACCAGCGCAGCGACACGGCGGTTGGCGGCAGGCGGATGAAGCTCGCCTGGTTGAGCGAGGCCGGCAGCACGACAAAGCTGGGCAGGGTGAGGAAAGCCAGCACCGCCGCCACCAGGGCATTGAGCGTGATCCGGGCGGCGCGCGGCATCGCTACCTCGCCACCATCATCTGCCGCATCGGCAGGAGGCGCGCGCCGATCAGCAGCAGCGCCAGCGTTCCCGCCAGCAAAATGAAGGCGGCGGCCGCCGCGAGCGGCCAGATCAGCCGCTCGTCCACCAGCGTCTCGATCAGCATCGAGAGGGTGAGGTTGCCGATGCCGCCCAGCAGCGCCGGCGTGATGAAGAATCCCAGCGACAGCAGGAAGACCAGCGCCGCCGCCGCGCCCACGCCGGGCAGGCTCAGCGGCAGGTAGACGCGCAGGAAGGTCATGACGGGGCTCGCGCCGAGCCCGTCGCTCGCCAGCAGCAGGCGCGTATCGATGCGCAGCAGCGACGCGTAGATCGGCAGGATCGCGTAGGGCAGCAGCACGTGGATCATGCCGATATAGACGGCGGTGTCGTTGAAGAGCAGCTCCAGCGGCCGCGCCGTCAGGTGCAGCGCGACGAGGGCGGAGTTGATCGGCCCGCTCTTCTCCAAGAGCAGCATCCAGCTGAAGGTGCGCACCAGGACGCTGATCCAGAACGGCACCAGCACGCACCAGAAAGCGACGGCGCGGAGCGCGCCCTTGAGGCGCGTCAGCAGATGGGCGGTGGGGTAGGCGAGCAGCAGCGTCGCGGTCGTCACGATCGCCGCCACCACCAGCGTGTTGAGCAGGATGCGGAGATAGACGGCGCTGCCGAGAATCTCCGCATAGGTGGCGAAGGGCCCGCGCGGATCGGAGAGGCTCAGCAGGAACAGCCGGCCGAGCGGCGCCAGGAACCAGAGCGCGAGAAACGCCACCGCCGGGAGCAGCAGAAGCCCCGGCACCGCGCTCGCCCTCAGAGATGTCGCGCTATTCATGCTCCGCCGCCGGGCGGACTTCCGCCTCCGGCTCCTTGCCTCCCCTGTCCCCGCGGGCCGGACCGCCCGCTCAGGTGAAATACGCTAGCAGTATTTTCACAGACGTGAAACGCAATCTCTGCCCCGGCGCGGCGATCCCGCGGATTTTCGCCGCCGCGACCCCGGGCGCTAGAAGCTCGGTGGCGTCAATGCCCAGATCACGGTGGTGCGGCCGCTGCCGGGGTTGCGATAGCGATGCGGCGTGGAGCTGGCGAAGCCGAAGCTGTCGCCCTCGCTCAGCAGGTAATGGTGCTCGCCGACCCAGAGCTCGAGCGCGCCCTCCATCACCACACCGGCTTCCTCGCCCTCATGGGTATAGAAGTCGGGCCCGCTCTCGGCGCCGGGCTCGATGTGGCAGAGCAGCAGCTCCAGCTTGCCGGAGAGGGTTGGCGACAGCAGGTGGTCGGTGAGGCCGAGGCCGGTGAAGTCGAGCTTCCGTCGCCGTCCGGCGCGCACGACCACGCCGCGCTCGGCGCTCGGCACGGGATCGCCGTCGTCGAAGAACCAGCTCAGCTTGACGCCGAGCGCCACGCCGATGCTCTGGAGATGGCGCACCGAGGGCGCCGAGATGCCGCGCTCCACCTGGCTCAGATGGCCGATCGAGAGTCCGGTGGCGCTCGCCACCTCGGCCAGCGTCAGCTTCTTCGCCTTGCGCAGATCGCGGATCTTCTCGCCGA
>DATKPX010000400.1:0-4515 GCA_035523855.1 Allostellaceae bacterium | reverse complement strand
CGACGAGCGCAAGATCGCGCTCGATGCGGTCGCAGCGGCGGGCATTGCCGGCGCCCGGCTCATGCCGTCGGTCGGCTGCACCGACGTGCCGACGACGGTGGCGCTCGGCCTCCATGCGGCCCAGCACGGCGTCGCGGGTCTGCTGGTGCTGCCGCCCTTCTATCTGAAGGGCGTGAGCGAGGCGGGCGTCTACCGGCATTTCGCCGCCGTTATCGAGGGGCTCGGCGCCAAGGGCGCCAAGGTGCCGCGCCTCTGTCTCTATAATTTTCCGCTCCATACCGGGATCACGCTGCGGCCGGAGCTGGTGCGGCGGCTCGCCGACGATTTCCCCGGCATCGTCGCGGCGGTCAAGGACAGCAGCGCCGACTGGCCGCTCTCCGCCGCCTATCTGGATCTGCTGCCCGATCTCGACATCTTCGTCGGCGACGAGAAGAGCCTGGCGGCGGCGCTCGGCAAGGGCGGCGCCGGCGGCATCAGCGGTATGGCGAATGTCATAGCGCCGGCGCTGGTGAGGCTGTGCACTATGAGCCGTGACGAGAGAGCGCAAGCACAGGCGGGAGTGTCGCAGGCCGTCGATGCGGTCATCGCCCATTCCTTCATCCCCACCGTCAAGGCGGTGCTGGCGGTCCGGCATCAGCGGCCGGACTGGCTGCGCGTCCGTCCGCCCCTCGACCAGGCGACGCCCGAGCTCGGGCGGTCGGTCATCGACCACTTCAAGACGGCGGGTGTCGCCGCAATGTAGCGGGAGGCGAGCCATGCTCAGGGGCATCGATCCGCTGCTGAGCCCGGAGCTGCTGCAGGCAATGGCCGCGATGGGGCATGGCGACGAGCTCGCCATCGTCGATGCGAATTTTCCGGCGGCGAGCTGCGCCCGCCGCCTGCTGCGCATCGACGGCGCCGACGCGCCGGCGGTGCTGGCCGCCGTGCTCTCGCTGCTGCCGCTCGACAGCTTCGTGCCGGAGCCGGTCGCGGTGATGGCGGTGGTGGGCGATCCCGCCGCGGAGCCGCCGGCGGTGCGCGACTTCCGCGCGGTGCTGGCGCGCCTTGCCGGCAAGCCGGTAGCGGTCAAGGTGCTGCCGCGCGAGGAGTTCTACGAGCGGGCGCGCCGCGCCTTCGCGATCGTCGCCACCGGCGAGCGGCGATTCTACGGCAATATTCTCCTGGCCAAGGGCGTCATCGGCCCGGACGAAGGCGGCTGATGGCGGCGGAGCGGCGCATCGGCAAGGTGGCGTTGGGCCCGCTCGGCCTCGGCACCGCGCCGCTCGGCAATCTTTTTTCGCCGGTAGCGGAAAAGACCGCGATCGAGACCGTGCGCCGCGCCCATGCGCTGGGCATCGGCTATATCGACACCGCGCCGCACTACGGCAACGGCCTCAGCGAGCATCGGGTCGGAGAGGCACTGCGCGCGGTGCCGCGCGACAGCTTCGTCCTCTCGACCAAGGTCGGCCGCCTGCTGACCGCGGATCCCTCGGCGCCGCGCGACCAGCACGGCTATGTCCACGTGCTGCCGTTCCGCCAGCGCTTCGACTATTCCCATGACGGCGCGCTGCGCTCCGTCGAGGACAGCCTGCAGCGCCTCGGGCTCGCGCGGATCGACATCGCCCTCATCCACGACATCGATGCCTTCACCCACGGGCCGGAGGCGCAGCCGCGGCGCTTCCGCGAGGCGATGGAGGGCGCGCTTCCCGCCCTCGACCGGCTCCGCAGCGAGGGCGTCATCGGCGCGGTCGGCCTTGGCGTCAACGACGCCGGCGTTTGCCTCGACGCGCTTCGCCACGGTGGCTTCGACGGCTTCCTGCTTGCGGGACGCTATACGCTCCTCGACCAGTCGGCGCTCGCCGAGCTGCTGCCGGCTTGCCTCGAGAAGAAGGCGGCGGTGATTCTCGGCGGTCCCTACAATTCCGGCATCCTGGCGCGGCCGGTTGGCGGCGCCACCTATGACTACAAACCCGCGCCCGCGGCGATGCTGCGGCGGGTCGAGGCGCTCGCGGCGATCTGCGCCGATTTCAACGTGCCGCTGCAGGCGGCGGCGCTGCAGTTTCCGCTCGGGCATCCAGCCGTGGTCACCGTGCTGCCGGGCGCCCGCAGCCCCGAGGAGGTGGCCGCGAATCACGGCTTCGCGCGGCACCCCATACCGGCGGCGTTCTGGCACGCGCTCCGGGAGCAGGGTCTCATCGCGCCGGCAGCGCCGGTGCCGGCGGGCCGCCTGGGGACGGCGCTCTGATGCGGATCGATGCGCACCAGCATTTCTGGCAGATCGCCCGCGGCGATTACGGCTGGCTGACGCCGGCGCTGAAGCCGATCTACCGGGACTTCACCCTGCAGGAGCTGGGGCCGCATCTCGCCGCCGCCGGCATCTCCGGCACGGTGCTGGTGCAGGCGGCACCGACCGAGGCGGAGACGCGCTTCCTGCTGCGCCTCGCCGCGGAGAGCGCCGGCGTCATCGGCGGCGTGGTGGGCTGGATCGATTTCGAGGCGCCCGATGCGCGCCAGCGGCTGGAGCAGCTGGCGGGAAATCCGCTGCTCTGCGGCATCCGGCCGATGATCCAGGACATCGACGATACCGACTGGATGCTGGATCGCCGGCTCGATGGCGCGTTCCGCGCCGTCGTCGATCTCGGCCTCTGCTTCGATGCGCTGGTGCAGCCGCGCCATCTCCCGGCGCTCCGGCGGCTGCTCGACCGCCATCCCGATCTGCGGACGGTGGTGGATCACGGCGCCAAGCCGGCGATCGCCGCCGCCGCCCGCGAGCCCTGGGCACGCGAGCTGCGCAGCCTCGCGCGGGAGACCCAGGCCTGGTGCAAGCTCTCGGGACTCGCCACCGAGGCGCGGGCGGACTGGGCGCCCGACGATCTCGCGCCCTATGCCGCCCATCTCCTCGACTGCTTCGGCCCGGCCCGGCTGATCTGGGGCAGCGACTGGCCGGTGGTGAATCTTGCCGGCGGCTACGAGAAGTGGTGGACGGCCACCAACTGGTTCCTGCGCGGACTCCGGGAAGCGGAGCGCGAGTCGGTCCTCGGCGGCAACGCGGCGCGATTCTACGGTCTGCAGGCCGGCTGAATTTTCCGCCGGCGGTGGCATCGTCTTTGCTAGGATCGGCGCATGTCTGAGCCGCACCTTTAGGACAAGCGATGGCCCCACCGGGGATCGGCCACAATCAGGGACCGCCGTTGGAGATCGGCGCCACCTGGCATCAGCACTGCTGGACCAAGGCCCATCGCCGCGCCTGGAAGACGCCGCCGCGGGAGATCGCGCTTCGCCGGCTGGCGCGCGCCGAGGAGCTCGGCATGAGCTATCATGACTATCAGGCCGTGCTGCTGGACAAGGGGGTCTACCTATAAGGGGCGTCGCCGTTGATCGGCCGATGAGCGAAGACCCCCTAAATATGATTCCGCCGCGGGCGTCCTCCGCGGTTTGACCCGTCGGCACCGCGCCGCTACGATCCGGCCCTTCTCCCGCCGCCATTTCCAGCACATCCGCCCGTGACACCTGCGTTCCGCTTCGATCCCGTGACGCTGCCGCCGGAGTGTCAGGCGCTGCGAGGCGAGGTGCGCGCGTTCCTCGCCGAGGCGCGGGCGAGCGGGCTCTGGGCGCCGGCGGGCGATTTCGCCACCCATCATTCGGCGGCATTCAGCCGGGCGCTCGGCGAGCGCGGCTGGATCGGCATGACCTGGCCCCGTCGCTACGGCGGCCAGGAGCGGAGCGCGCTGGAGCGCTACGTCGTCACCGAGGAGATGCTGGTGGTGGGGGCGCCGGTGGCGGCGCATTGGATCGCCGACCGGCAGAGCGGCCCCTTGCTGCTGCGCTACGGCACCGAGGAGCAGCGGCAGGAGTTCCTGCCGCGGATCGCCCGCGGCGAGTGCTTCTTCTGCATCGGCATGAGCGAGCCCGATTCCGGCTCCGACCTCGCCTCGATCCGTACCCGCGCCGAGCCCGTGGAGGGCGGCTTCCGCCTCAACGGCCGCAAGGTCTGGACCAGCCACGCGCATCGCTCGCATTACGCGATCACGCTCTGCCGCACCGCGCCCGCCGACGCCGACCGTCACCAGGGACTGTCGCAGCTCATCGTCGACGTGACGGCGCCCGGCATCACCGTGCGCCCGATCCGCAACCTCGCCGGCGAGCTCGACTTCACCGAGGTGACTTTCGACGACGTCTTCATCCCCGCCAATCGCCTGGTCGGCACCGCGGGCGACGGGTGGAAGCAGGTCACGAGCGAACTCGCCTTCGAGCGCTCGGGGCCGGAGCGCTTCGTCAGCACCTTCCGCCTGCTGGTGGAGTTCGCCCGCCGCATCGACTTCGCCCACGGCGATCCGCGGGCCCAGGAGGCGCTCGGCCGCATCGCCGCCCATCTCTGGACGCTCCGGCGCATGTCGCTCTCCATCGCCGGCATGCTGCAGGCGGGCGAGATGCCCAACCTCGAGGCCGCCGTGGTGAAGGATCTCGGCAACAGCCTGGAGCGCGAGATCCCCGAGCTGGTGCGCCTCCTGGTGCCGCGCGGCGAGCGGCCCGGCG
>DATKPX010000399.1:0-6261 GCA_035523855.1 Allostellaceae bacterium | reverse complement strand
CACGCCGTGCTGCTGGTCGATCACAACGTGAAGAGCGTGGCGGCGCTGGTCGATCGGGTCTTCGCGATGTATCTCGGCCAGCGGGTGGCGGAGGGCACGGCCGACGAGGTGATGCGCAACGAGACGGTGCGGCGCGTCTATCTCGGCGGCAGTCTCACCGCCGTCGAGCGGCGCGCGAGCGCGGCCAAGGCGAAGCCGCCGCTGCTGCGGGTCGGGGACCTCAGCGTCCTCTACGGCAAGGCGCAGGCGCTGGAGAAGGTGAGCCTCGAGGTGCGCGAAGGGGAGTTCGTCTCGGTCGTCGGCTTGAACGGCGCCGGCAAGACCACGCTCTTCAACGCCATCTCCGGCCTTGTGCCGTACAGCGGCAGCATCCGCTTCGGCGAGCACGATCTCCGGGGCATGACGGCGGGCGCCATCGCCCGCGGCGGTATCGCGCAATGTCCGGAGACCCGCGAGCTCTTCGGCGATATGAGCGTGCGGGAGAACCTCGATCTCGGCGGCCAGCATCTGTCGGCAGCATCGCGCGCCAAGCAGCTCGCCTGGCTCTTCGAGCTGTTCCCCATCCTGCAATCCCGCCAGGCCCAGACCGCGCGCACGCTTTCCGGCGGCGAGCAGCAGATGCTGGCGATCGGCCGCGCCCTGATGATGCAGCCGAAGCTGCTGATCCTCGACGAGCCGACGCTCGGCCTCGCGCCGGTGATCCTGGAGCAGCTCTCCAAGGCGCTGGAGCGGCTGCGCCAGACCACGCCGATCACCGTGCTGCTCGGCGAGCAGAACGTGATCTTTGCCCTGCCGCACGCGGACCGCGTCTATCTGCTGGAGCACGCTCGCATCGTCTGGGAGGGCGACCCCCCGAGTTTCGCCGCGCAGATGGGCGAGGGATATCTCTGATCCCGCGGCGCCGCCTTCACGAAACTGCCGCAATCCGCCCCGCGTCTGGCGGCGGAGCAATCGCTTGGATTGGTGGCTTTTCTGTAGGCGGCAGAGGCGGAGTTCGGCTATTGGTAGGCCGACAGGGAGGGATTCGATGCAATATTATCTGGTGCGTCTGTCTTACACCGCCACGGCGTGGCAGCAGCTCATCGAGCGCACTACCGGCCTCGACGAGCGCCTCGCCAGCGTGCGGAAGCTGATCGCCCAGCTCGGCGGTTCGCTCGCCAACTTCCATTTCTTCGACGACCAGCATTTCCGCGGCATCGCCAAGCGGACCGTGGTCAGCCACAAGTTCATGCCGTTCGGAGCGAGCGACATCGTCACCGTTCTCGCCATGCCCGATCCGGTGGCGGCGCGCAGCTTTCACATGGCGGTGGCGGCGGAGGCGGGGGTCAAGAGCATCGAGCTCACGCCGATGATCACCCTCGATGAGGGCGTGAAGGCGATGGGGATTGCCAAATCCGCCCGCGCCAAGACCGCCTATGCGGCGCCGGGAGGCCAGCCCCGCCGGCGCAAATAGCCGGCATCCTCGGAGCCGGCATGCGCTGTCCTCGCTGCCAGACGAGCAATCGCGA
Organism: Allostellaceae bacterium; assembly: GCA_035523855.1. GTDB lineage: Bacteria > Pseudomonadota > Alphaproteobacteria > ATCC43930 > CGMCC-115725 > DASZHJ01. The sequence goes on along the minus strand of DATKPX010000399.1, from coordinate 4,753 downwards.
CGAGGCGCGTTTCTGCCGGCGCTGCGGCGTCCAGCTCGATGACGGTGAGCTCGATGCGGGCGATGCCGGCGATGCGCATTTCTGCGACCTCTGCGGCGCCAACCTGGCGCTGACCGCGGTCACCCATCTCAGCGACCACGCGCCCGCCGCCCGGCTGCTGGAGAGCGAGCGCAAGCAGGTGACCGTCCTCTTCGCGGACATCTCCGGCTCGACCAAGCTGATCGCCGGCCGCGATCCCGAGGACGCCAACAAGCTGCTGGAGCCGATCCTCAGGGTGATGACGGATTCCGTCCACATCTATGGCGGGACGGTCACGCAGATCCGCGGCGACGAGATCGTCGCCCTGTTCGGCGCGCCGCTCTATCACGAGGACCACGCGCTCCGCGCCTGCTACGCGGCGCTCCACATGCACGAGAGCATCGCCCGCGCGACGCCCGAGCTCGATCCCGGCCTCGATCGGGCGATCCGGCTGCATCTGGGCGTGAGCTCCGGCGAGGTGCTGGTGGGCACCATGGCCTCGGATTTCGACAAGGGCTATTCGGCGGCAGGCGAGGTGATCCATCTCGGCGCCCGCCTGCAGCAGATGGCGCAGCCCGGCACCACCCTCTGCGCCGGCGAGACGATCAAGCTCGCCGAGGGTTTCCTCGAGGCAACGAGCCTCGGGCATCGGGTCATGCGCGGCCTCATCGCGCCGGTGGAGGTCTTCGAGCTCATCCGCGCGCGGCCGCGCCGGGTCCGCTTCCATGCCGCCGCCGACCGCGGCCTCAGCCCGTTCCTCGGCCGGCAGAAGGAATGGGACGCGCTCCAGCGCCAGCTGCAGCGCGCCGATGGCGGCGAGGGCCAGGTGGCGGCGCTCGTCGGCGACGCCGGCATCGGCAAGTCGCGCCTGGTCTGGGAGTTCGTCCACTCGCCGCTCACCCGCGGCTGGCAGGTGCTGGAAGCCGGCGGCGTCTCCTATGGCCGCGACATCCCCTATCTGCCGATCGTCGCCCTGCTCAAGGGCTGTTTCGACATCGCCGACCGCGACGGCGAGGCGGTGGTCGCGCAGAAGGTCGCCGATCGGCTGCGCGCGCTCGGCGAGGAGCGTGCCGAGACCCTGTCGCCGCTGCTGTCGCTGCTGGCGGTCAAGGTGACGGACCCGGATTGGCTCGCCATGGATCCGCTGCGCCGGCGCGAGGCGATGAGCCAGGCCTTCGTTCGCCTGATCGAGCGCCAGAGCCGCGAGGCGCCGCTGATCCTGGTGGTGGAGGATTTGCACTGGCTCGACAGCGAGACCCAGGGGATGCTCGATGCGCTCGTGGCGGCGCTGCCGGGCGCCCGCATCCTGCTGCTGGCGAACTATCGTCCCGATTACGTCTGCCCCTGGACCTCGTCGCCCTCTTTCACGGCCCTGCCGCTGGCGCCGCTCTCGACCGGCAGCGCCGGGCTGCTGCTCACCACGCTCCTCGGCAACAGCGAGAGCACCCGCGCGCTCCGCGGCGAGCTCATCGAGCGCACCGCCGGCAATCCGTTCTTCCTTGAGGAATGCGTGCGCGCGCTCGCCGACAGCAACGCGCTGCAGGGCCGGCCGGGCGCCTTCCGCCTCGCCGGCGACGCCTTGCGCCTGCAGGTGCCCGCCTCGGTCAGGGCGGTGCTGGGCGCCCGCATCGACCGCCTGCGCTCCTCCGACAAGCGCCTGCTGCAGGCGGCGTCGGCGATCGGCAGCCGGTTCGCGCTGGCGGTGCTGAGCGCGGTCGCCCATGAGCGCTCGCAGGAGGTGCTGCATGCCCGGCTGGTCCGGCTCCGGGATGCCGGGCTTGTCTACGAGAGCGCGCTCTTTCCGGAGGTCGAGTATTCCTTCACCCACGCGCTCACCCAGGAAGTCGCCTATGAGGGCCTGCTGCAGGACCGGCGCCGCGGCCTCCATGCGGAGACCGTCGCGGCGATCGAGCGCGTCTACGCCGAGCGGCTGCCGGAGCATGTGGAGATGCTCGCCTATCACGCCTTCAAGGGCGAAGTGTGGGAGAAGGCGGCCACCTACGCCCGACGCGCCGGACAGAAGGCTGCCGCGCAATCCGCCTATCGGGAGGCGATCACCCATTTCGAGCAGTCGCTGGTGGCGCTGCCGCGGCTGGCGAAGACGGCGGAGACGCTCGCCGCCGCTGTCGACACGCGCTTCGAGCTGCGCAACGCACTCTTCCCGCTGGGACAGATCGAGCGCGATCTCGGGCATCTGCGCGCGGCGGAGCCGCTGGCGAGCGAGCTGGCCGATCCGCACCGGCTGGCCTGGATCTCCGTCTATATCGGCCGCGATCTCTCGCTGCTCGGCAATCCCGACCAGGCGCTGGAGGCAGGAAGCCGCGCACTGGCGCTGGCGCCCGCCGTCGACGATCCGAGCCTCCGCGTGCTCGCCCACGCCTATATGAGCCAGGCGCATTACGCGCTCGGCGACTACGCTACCTCGGCGCGCATCATGGAAGAGCAGATCCGCGCCATCCCCGCCGGCGGCGTGCAGCACAGCTATGGCCTGCCCGGGCCGGCGGCACTGTTCTTCCGCGCCTGGCTGATCTGGGATCTCGCGCGCCTCGGCCGTTTCAAGGAAGGCTTGGCGCTCGCCACCGAGCTGATGGAGGTGGCGTCCGCCGCCGAGCGGCCGCTCGGCCTCACGGTCGCGCAGTACAGCCACGGCCTCCTGCTGGTGCACCAGGGCGATCTCGCTGGCGCCATTCCGCTGCTGGAGCAGGCGCTGGAGCGCTGCCGCAAATGGGGCTTCGCCGCCTGGTTCACCAACATCGCCTCCAGCCTCGGCTACGCCTATGCGCTCGCCGGGCGTCCGTCGGCCGGCATCGATCTTCTCGAGCAGGCGGTCGAGCGGACGCGGAGCCTCGGCATCATGGTGAGCCACGCCGTCGAGCTCGCCTGGCTCGCCGAGGCCTGTCTTGCCGGCGGGCAGGGCGGTGCGGCGAGCTTGCACGCCGGGACCGCCGTCGAGGTGGCGCGCCGCTACAAGGAGCGCGGCAACGAGGCGGAGGCGCTGCGCGTGCGCGGCACGGTGGCGCTGATCGGCGAGCCGCGCGATCCGTCGGCCGGCATCGCCGATCTCGATGCGGCGCTGGCTCTCGCGGCCGATTGCGGCATGCAGCCGGTGATGGCCCGCTGTCATCTCGCTCTCGCGGCGGCTCGGCACCAGCTCGGAGAGGACGCGCTCGCCGCGACCCATCAGGATGCTGCCGCGGCGCTCTTCGACAGCATGGATATGCGTCCCTGGCCGGCTGTCGCGAAAGCGTTTCAGGACTCGCGCCGGCGGTCGTCCCGGGCCTGAAACGGCGGACCGCGTCCCGGAACGTCCACAGGAGCTGTCGGGTGATTCGGTCAAAAGGGGTGAGCGACGATAACTCTTTTTTGTTCCCCTCGAGGTCATCGCCCGAACTAAATTTCTCGGTGTGACGTTCGGGGTGTTTGTGAGTGACTGAACGGTCGCTGGCACTACGGCAAGAGTCCCTTCGCTTAATGCCGCCGATTTCCGGCAGCGATATCGCCGTTCCCGCCGAGGGGAATCCGGCCCGGACTCTCCATCCCCTTGCCGACGCTGAACGGACTGCGCGCGCCAGGAAGAGGTGGCAGCGCGGCGTTGCGGCACGGATGCCGGCAAGCTGGCGGCGACCTTGTTGGCGAGCTCTTGCGACCTTACCGCCCGCCTGCGGCCGATCGCCGCCAGCCCGCGGGCCATTGCCGAGCAGATGATGCCGCGCCGGACGCGAGCGAAGAAGACCGCTCGGGCGCCGACAGGCGCCAAGCGCTATGCCCGCGAGGATGCGGGGACCTGCGTCGCCCGCACGGTCTCGGTTGATGGCGCGCCGATGCGGCTCTGCCTCGGTCCGAAGATGTGGTCCGCGCTCAAGGAGATCCGTGCGCGCCAGGGCATGACCCTCACGGCGCTGATGAATGACGTTGCGCGCTCCTATCCGGGCTGGCCTCTGGAATCGGCGCTCGGCGTCTACACGCTGCTCTATTTCATGGCCGCGGCGACCGAGGAAGGCCATCGCCGCGCCGGCCATGGCGCCAGCGCCGGCGGCTACGCGGTATCCGACAATTCGGCTCCGTGGTTTTTCCAGCTGCTGCCGAACGCGTCGCCGAGCAAGGGCGGTCCGCCTCCGGACTGCTGAGCTGGCCGTCTATCAGGTGCCGCTGCTCACGAGGTGCCGGCGCCAATCCCCGGAGGGGCTGTAGCCGAGCATCCGTCGCGCCTTGGCGATGTCGAAGAGCGCCGCATGGGGCTCGCGCGCATAGAGCTCGGGCCGCCGGATCTCCGGCAGCCGGCCGAAACGGCGTTCGACCAGTGACAATGTCGGCTCGGGCGCCAGCGTATTCGGCGCGCCGATGAAGAAGATCTCGAACCCCCGGACCTTGTCGATCGCGAGGCGCACGGCGGCCACCACGTCGTCGGGCTCGACCCAGCCCCAGAGGTCGCGGAAATAGAGTCCGCCGCGCGCCGGAATCTCGGCGTAATTCTGCGGAAACAGGATGAGCAGCGGCCGGATCACCGTGATGTCGATGCTGTCGGCGCGGGCGAAGCTGGCCGCCACGGTCTCCGCCGCGACCTTGCTCAGACCGTAGACTTCATCGGGACGGAGCGGGTGGTCCTCGTCGATCGGGCAGCAGCCGTTAGCGAACAGCGTCATTCCGGCGGCAGCTCAGCAGTCGAGAACCGGAGTGGCGCCCTTCGGCGGCGCAGCCGGCATCGGGTTGGGCAGCAGCGAGAAGAACCAGGGAG
>DATKPX010000398.1:0-12375 GCA_035523855.1 Allostellaceae bacterium | reverse complement strand
GCGGACGCCCTGGTCCGCGCCCATGACATCGAGATGGCGGTGATGCTGGTGCGGATCGCGAGCTGGCGCTTCCTGGCGACGCTCGATGCCAACGGCCCCACCCTCTTCCAGGTCGAGATGGAGAAGGCGAACAACGCCTTCACCGCTCTCGACAAGAGCGCCGCCGCCGACCGGTTCCGCCCCTCGATTGATCTCGCCAAAACCAAGCTCAAGGCATACGCCACCAACTTCACGCGGCTTGCGGCGGCGCTGCTGCAGGAGGAGCAGCTCTTCGACAAGTCGATGCGGCCGAGCTTCAACAAGATCATCGAGCAGAGCGCCGCCGCGGAGAAGGCGCTGAGCCAGGATCTCGACGCCGCGAAGTCGGATACCGCCCGCCGCATGACCGCCGCCAGCACGCTGGAGAAAATCCTGTGCGTGGTGGTGCTGGCGCTCGGCGTCGCCCTCGCCTTCACCATCGGGCGCAGCATCGTGCGGCCGCTGGCGCGCATGACCGCGATCATGAGCAAGCTCGCCGGCGGCGACACCGCGGCGGAGATTCCCGCCCGCGACAACCGCGACGAGGTCGGCGAGATGGCGCGCGCGGTCGAGGTATTCAAGCAGAACATGGTCGAGAGCGAGCGTCTCGCCGCCGAGCAGCGCCGCGAGCACGCGGAAAAGGAGCGCCGTCGGCAGGCGGTCGAGCAGCACATCACCGGCTTCGACCGCTCGGTGCAGTCGGCGCTGGGCGCGCTCAGCGCCGCCTCCACCGAGATGCGCTCGATGGCGGAGAGCATGTCGGCGACCGCCGAGGAAACCAGCCGGCAGACCGGCGCGGTCGCCGCCGCGACCGAGCAGGCCTCGGCCAACGTGCAGACGGTGGCGAGCGCCACGCGGGAGCTCGCCGCCTCGATCTCGGAGATCGGCCGCCAGGTGCAGCAGTCCTCGGCGGTGGCGCAGGAGGCGGTCTCCCAGGCGCGCGCCACCAGCGGCACAGTCGACGGCCTCGCGCAGGCGGCGCAGCGGATCGGCGAGGTGGTGAAGCTGATCCAGAGCATCGCGTCGCAGACCAATCTCCTGGCGCTCAACGCCACCATCGAGGCGGCGCGCGCCGGCGAGGCCGGCAAGGGTTTCGCCATCGTCGCCGGCGAGGTGAAGACGCTCGCCAACCAGACCTCGAAGGCGACCGAGGAGGTGGCGGCGCAGATCGCGGAGATGCAGGCGGCGACCGGCCAGACGGTGACGGCGATCGCCGCCATCGGCGGCACCATCGCGCGCATGGACGAGATCGCCAACGCGATCGCCGACGCGATCCGCGAGCAGGACAAGGCGACGGAGGAGATTTCCGGCAGCGTGCAGCAGGCGGCGCAGGGCACCGTCGACATCACCAAGAACATTTCCGGCGTCAACGACGCCGCCACCGAGACGGGAGCCGCCGCCGCGCAGGTGCTGTCGTCCTCGGCGGAGCTCAGCGAGCAGGCGGAGCGGCTCCGCGGCGAGGTCGGCACCTTCCTCGCCGATATCCGCGCGGCCTGAGCGCCGCCATCGCAGTGGCCGGAAACGCAGCGCGACGCCCGCGGGATCCCCACGGCGTCACGGCTCACCAAAGATTGAAAGATTGCAGGCTCAAGGCAACGTGAACGGCGGTCGCGCCAGTCGGCGAGAGCCGCCGATCACGCCTGCTGCCTAGATCTCAACCCCACGCTGCACGGCCCTTGGGCAATTGCGCGCCCGGACCGCGGTCCGCGAGACGCTCAGGACGCGCGCCGCAGCATCCCCGCAAGCGAGGTATAGCGGCGGCGGCGGCGGTGCCGATGCGAGCGGAGCGAGCGAAGCCCATAGCCCGCCGCGAAGGAAACTGCCGCCAAGCCGCAGATAAGAAATGCCTCCACCATCGTCACTCTCCCCATTCTCTCCAGAGCCCGTGCGTGCTTGTCTCTGGAACGTCCCACCGAGCTGCCGCGATGCGGATCCGAATCGGGTCCGTCTTCTGCCAACTTCTTTGCAGGATCCATGCCTTCCCGACCGGCATTCGTCACGGCGGCGTGACGCTGGACCCGCGCGGAAGTAGTCGCGGCGGCGACAGCGAGAAACTAGCGCGAAAGAGAGTGCAATGGCAGGAAAAAAAGTAACTTAGCGGCGCGCCGGACGCGCCCGCGGCGGCGCCAATCCCTGCTCCAGCCGATCCGCCTCCGCGTCGCAGATTTCCGCCAAAATCAGCAGAGATTCAACGCTCTCGCGGTCCTCTGTGCCGCGAGCGAGATGACGGTAGTGCGACGCGCGACCGCGGATGAAGTCAGTATCAAGCATGTGAGACCTCACAAAATGCCGGGGCTCCATGCTTGCGGGCGTATGGTTAACGAATGCCTAACCGCCGGCGACGCGCTCAGGCCAGCAGCTTCGCCATCATGTACTGGTCGACCGGACTGCCTTCGACGACGACGCTCCGGCGCAGCACGCCCTCGATCTCGAAGCCGGCTTTCCGATAGAGCGAGATCGCCGCCTCGTTGCCGGCGGCGACCGGCCGCTGCAGGCGGTGAATGCGCGTGGTGCGGGCCCAGGCCTCCACCGCGTCCATCAGCGCATGGCCGATGCCGAGGCCACGATGGTTGGAGCGCACGCCGATGCCGATCTCGGCAACGCCGCGCCTGGCCGGATGGATGCCGCCGGCCGCGGTCGCGAGCCCGGCGAGGCGCCCGCCGTGCTCGGCCACCAGCACAATCTGGTTGTCGCTGCTGGCGACAGTGGCGAGGTAGGCGCGCATGTCCGCCTGCGCGTGGGCGGGATCGATCGGCGTCACGAAGAGGAGCGGCGCTTCCGCCGCCAGCGTATTGACGAGCTCTACGAGCGCGTCGATGTCGAGCTCTCGCGGCACGCGGACGGTGATCTCCGCGTCGAGGGCCGGCTCCGGCCGGCGCAGCGTTCGGGCGATTGCCATGAGCGGAGCTCCTCGGGGTTGATCCGCCGGGAGCGCAGCCTGCGCTTTCGTGGTTAAGAAACGCTTTATGCCTTGCGTGGGAAGATGCGGGTGGTCGTGACCGCCCGCTCCGGCCTTCTCGGAGCGCAGCCGCCCGCGGAGAGAACCGATGCGCCTATTGCTTGCCCGGCTTGTTCTCGCTCATCAGCACCTCCTGGCGCTGCTCGGCCGTAAGCTGCCGCTCGAACACCGAGATCTGGTTCTCGCGGGCATGGGGAACGTCGAGGGTGGCGGCCTTGCCGTAGAGCCGGTAGGCCGCGAGGGCATCGCGCGCCGTACCGATACCATTCAGCTTGCACCACGCCAGCACCTCGACCGCGCGTGGATCGTTCGCTTCGGAGAGCCGGGTGAGCTGGTCGATGTCCTGCTGCCCCGCCGTCTTGTTTTTCACGTGAGCAATGATGTCGGAAAAAGCGGGGCCTACCGGCTTCTGCGGGGGCACCGGCGGCGGCAGCTGCGGGCGATCGGTCATCGCCTTCTCGCAGGCCGGGTCCGGCGATTTGAGGCACCGGTAGGCGCCGTCGAGATCGTAGAACTGGGCCTGCGCCGGGGCGCAGAGGCCGGCCGCCGCGACGGCGGCAAGAAGGGCAAAGGCGCGTCGCATGGCGCCCATGATAGCGCAATTTCGCTGTCGCGGTGGCGCTGGGCGAAGCTGGCGGCGTTCCTGCTGCTGCCGGTGCTGCTCACCGCCTGCGACACCATGAAGGAGTGGGCGCAGGAGTGGCGCATGCTGCCGCCGGGTGCCGCCGGCCGCGAGCTTCGCGCCGCGGCGCCGCCCGAGACCACCACGGAGAACGGCGGCATGAGCGGCCCGCTCATCGGCGCCGGCCGCGAGATCCACGTGCCCGAGGATCTCGTCGACAGCGCCGTCGGCTCCGAGATCGGCCGCTGGCTGAGCGCGCCGGAGCGCCAGGCGCTCGCCGACGCGAGCCAGAAGGCGATCGCCGGCGTCCGCAACACCAGGCTGACCTGGGCGGCGCTGGCGCCCGGCGGCGATGCCACCGCCGAGGGCTGGATCGCGCCGGTCTCCGATCCCTACCGTTCGGCCCATGGGCAGATCTGCCGCGACGTGCGCCAGGCGCTGGTGCGCGCGGAGCAGTCGATGGCGCAGGAGCTCAGCCTCTGCCGCCAGGAGCTGGCGAGCGGCGCCGCGGTCTGGACGATCCCGCACTGGCCCTGAAAGAGTTCAGCGCAGCATGTGGCGGGCGATGACCAGCTGCTGGATCTGGCTGGTGCCCTCGTAGATCCGGAACAGCCGGACGTCGCGGTAGAAGCGCTCGATGCCGTAATCGGCGATGTAGCCGGCGCCTCCGTGGATCTGCACCGCGCGGTCGGCGACGCGCCCAACCATCTCGCTGGCGAAATATTTGCAGCAGGCGGCTTCCTGCGAGACGCTCTCGCCGGCGTCCTTGCGGCGCGCCGCATCCAGCACCATGGAGCGCGCGGCATACGCCTCGGTGCGGCAGTCCGCCAGCATCGCCTGGATCAGCTGGAACTCGCCGATCGGCTTGCCGAACTGCACCCGCTCCTTGGCGTAGCGCACGCTGTCGCGGATGAGCCGCTCGGCGACGCCGACGCAGACCGCCGAGATGTGGAGGCGGCCGCGGTCGAGCACCTTCATCGCGGTCTTGAAGCCCTGGCCCTCCTGGCCGCCGAGCAGCGCGTCCGCCGGCACCTGACAGTCCTCGAAGACGACGTCGGCGGTGTGCGCGCCCTGCTGCCCCATCTTCTTGTCGCGCTTGCCGATCTTGAGGCCGGGATTGGGCGCCTCGACCAGGAAGGCGGAGATGCCGCCGGCACCCTTGTTGGCGGGATCGGTGCGCGCCATAACCGTGAAAAGCCCGGCATGCGGCGCGTTGGTGATGAAGCGCTTGGTGCCGTTCAGCACCCAGCCATTGCCCGACCGCCGCGCGCTGGTGATGAGGCTCGCCGCATCGGAGCCGGAGCCGGGCTCGGTGAGCGCGAAGGAGCCCACGATCTCGCCGGCGGCAAGGCGCGGCAGGTATTTCTGCTTCTGCTCCTCGGTGCCGTCGAGCACGATGCCCTGGCTGCCGATGCCATTGTTGGTGCCGATGAGGGAGCGGAAGGCAGGCGAGGTCTGGCCGAGCTCGAAGGCGATCATCACCTCGTCGGTCATGGAGAGGCCGAGACCGCCATAGTCCGGCGGCACCGACAGGCCGAAGAGGCCGAGCTCGCGCATCTCCCTGATGATCGCGGGAGGCACCGCGTCCTCCTCCGCCACCTTCGCCTCGAGCGGGATCAGGCGCTCGCGCACGAAGCGCTGCACGGTATCGACCAGCTGCTTCAGGGTCTCGGGCTCGAGTGCCATGGGCGCCGCTCCTTGTCGCGTTCCCGGCATCCCTAGCCGATGCGCCCGCGCGGTTCAACCGCGCTGGCGCCTCAGTCGAGCGCGGCTTCGACGGCGCCCTCGAGCTGCTCCGGCGTCACCGGTGCCCGCTGCGGCCGGCGCAGGAACAGCAGCAGCGGCACGATCGCCAGCGTCACCACCATCATGAACTTGAAGTCGGCGATGTAGGCGATCATCGCGGCCTGCCGGTTGATCTCGCGGTCGAGCATGGCGATGCCGGAAAGCGTGTGCAGGTTCCAGAGGCTGTCGGCGGGCAGGGCGCGCAGCGCCGCGCTATAGGGCTGCACCTGCTCCGCCATCTCCGCGTGGTTCACCTGGATGCTGCGGGCGAGCAGCGTCTCCACCACCGAGATGCCGATGCTGGCGCCGATGTTGCGCATCAGGCTGAAGATGCCGGCGGCCTCGGTACGGAGCTGCGGCGGCAGCGTCGTGAAGGCGAGCACGCTCAAGGGCGCGAAGACGAGGCCGAGGCCGAGGCCCTGGCTGGTGCCGGTCCAGATCAGGAACCAGAGATCCATCCCCAGGGAGAATCCGGTCATCGCGTAGAGCGAGGCGGCGGTGAGCACGAGCCCGCTCAGCATGAGGAGGCGCGGATCGACCCGCATCATCAGCCGGCCGACGATCATCATCGAGATCATGGTGCCGATGCCGCGCGGCGCCAGCACCAGCCCGGCGGTGATCACGGGATAGTCGAGGAGGTCCTGCATCAGCGGCGGCAGCAGCGCCAGCGTCGCGAACAGCACCACGCCCACCACCGAGATGCAGAGAATCCCGGCGACGAAATTGCGGTCGCGCAGCAGCCGCGGATCGAAGAACGGGTGCTTCGCGGTCGCCGAATGGACGATGAAGACATAGAGGCCGAGACCGGCGAGCGCCGCCTCGGTGACGATCTCGCCGGAGGCGAACCAATCCCTAAGCTCGCCGCGGTCGAGCATCATCTGGCAGGCGCCGATCGCCAGGCTCAGCACCGCGAAGCCGAAGAAGTCGAAGGGCCGCGACCGCTCGGCGCGGTGCTCGCCGACGAAGGCAAGGATGCCGAGGAAGGCCAGCACGCCGATCGGCAGGTTGATGTAGAAGACCCACCGCCAGCTGTAGGTCTCGGTGAGCCAGCCGCCCAGCGTGGGGCCGAAGATCGGCCCCAGCATCACGCCGACGCCCCAGAGCGCCATCGCCTGGCCGTGCTTCTCCGGCGGATAGACGTCGAGCAGGATCGCCTGCGAGAGCGGCACCAGAGCCGCGCCGCAGAGGCCTTGCAGCAGCCGGAACAGCACGATCTGCACCAGCGACTGGGCGGCGCCGCAGAGCAGCGAGGCGATGGTGAAGCCCACCACCGAGATCAGCAGCAGACGCCGGCGGCCGAAGCGGCCGGAGATCCAGCCGGTGATCGGCGTCATGACCGCGGCGGCGACGATGTAGGAGGTCAGCACCCAGGCGATCTGGTCCTGGGTCGCCGACAGGCCGCCCTGCATGTGCGGCAGCGCCACGTTGGCGATGGTGGTGTCGATCACCTGCATCACCGTCGCCAGCATGACCGAGATGGTGATCATCAGGCGGTCGGCGCCGGCCGGCGCCGCGCGCGGCAGCGCACCGGCAACCGCGCTGTCGCCGGCGCTCACGGCGGCTCCGGCGCCTCGTCGGGTCGCGTGCCGGTGACGCGGGCGAGCGCCTTGGCGATCGGCTCCGGCAGCCGGTTCTGATGATGGGTGTCGATCTCGACGTTGACGCTCATGCCGGCGCGGAGCCCGTTGGTCTCCTCGTCCGGCGCCAGCACCAGCCGCACCGGCACCCGCTGCACCACCTTGACCCAGTTCCCGGTGGCGTTCTGCGGCGGCAGGATGGCGAATTCCGAGCCGGTGCCCGGGCTCAGGCTGCTGACCAGGGCGCGCCACTGCTTGCCCGGATAAGTATCGACCTCGATGCTGGCGCTCTGTCCGGCCTTCACGTAGGTGAGATCGGTCTCCTTGAGATTGGCCTCGATATAGAGACGATGGATCTCCACCAGCGCGAAGGCCGCCTGCCCCGCCTGCACCCACTGGCCGGGCCGGAGATCGACCTTGGCGGTGATGCCGTCATCGGGCGCGTTGATGTGGGTATGCGCGAGATCGAGCGCCGCCTGGTCACGCGCCGCCATCGCCTGGCGCACCCGCGGATGCTGATCGACGGGCAGGTCGGCATTGCCGCCGAGATTGGCGAGGGTCTGCGCCAGCTCCTGCTGCATCGCCGCCACCTGCTCGCGGGCATTGTCGAAATTGTGGCGCCACTGGTCGGCCTGGCTCACCGGCGCCGCCATCTGCGCGGCGAGGTGCTGCTGGCGGTCGGATTCCTTCCGCATGTACTCGAGCGTATCGCGCGACTGCTGCAGCTGCGCTTCCTTCTGATGATAGCTCGCCTTCATCGCCGCGATGTCGTCGCGCGCGGCCGACAGCATCGCCTCGGTGCGGGCAAGGGCGATCTTGTAGGGCTCGTCGTCGATGCGGAACAGCGGCGCGCCCTTGGCGACCTGCTGATGATCGGCGACGCTCACCTCGATGACGCGGCCGGCCACGTCGCTGCTGATCTGCACCTTGTCCGCGCGCACATAGGCGTCGTCGGTGGAGACGTAGCGCCCGCCAGTCAAGTAGAGGTAGCCCGCCGCCACCGCCAGCGCGACCGGCCCGAGGCCGAGCAGCACCACGCGAGTGCGGCGCATCTCCAGCAATCCCCTGCCGGCGCGGTTGCTTCTAGCCATGGCGAAGCCTCCGCAGCCGTTCCGCCGAGAGCTCGGCGGCGCCGTGGGAGTCGCGCCCCTCGCGCTCGGAGATATTGCCGCGAACCTTGAGCAGCGAGTCCATCAGCCGCTGCCGCTCGCTGTCGTCGAGACCGGCGAGCGCCTCCTCCCGCGTCGTCTCGCCGAGCGCCCACATGCGCTCCAGCACCGGCGTCACCTTGGCGGTGGTGTAGAGCCGGCGGGCGCGGCGGTCGTTGGGATCGGAGCGGCGCTCGACCCAGCCCGCCTCTTCCAGCTTCTGCACCAGCCGGCCGAGCGTCACACCCTCGATCTCGAGGACCTCGGCGAGGCCCTGCTGATGGATGCCTTCGTGGCGGTGCAGGTGCGCCAGCACCTGCCACTGCGCGCGACTGAGCCCCAGCGTGCGCGCGCGCTGGTCATAGCGCTTGCGCAGCAGGCGCGCGATATCGTGCAGCAGGAAGCCGAAGCCGTATTCCGGAGACGCTGGCATAAGCCCAATATGATTAGCAGGCTAGCGATAAGCAAGCTTGCCTCTTTACCCGTATGTCCTTGAAAAATCGTGAACTGCAGCGAACTAATAGTAGATATCCGGCCAACTGCTTCATCCAAACAGAGTTTTTGCCCACCGCTCGGCAGGCTCGGCGCGCCGCCCCGGGCTCTGCTATAAGGGCGCCCCATGAGCGCCGGTCACCCCGCCCCTCTCCTGCTGCTGGCCCTGCTGGTCTTCCTCGCCAGCTGCGCCGGCAGCTGGGTGGTGATGCGCTGGCTGAAGCGCCGGCTGATCCTCGACCATCCCGTCGAGCGCTCCTCGCACGCCGAGCCGGTGCCGAAGGGCAGCGGCATTGCCGTGGTGACGGTGCTGCTGGCGGGCTGGCTCTGGCTCGGCACGACTGGCGCCAGCCCGCCGGAGACGCTGCTGATCTGCTGCCTCGCCTTCGCGCTGGGGTCGCTCTCCTGGCTCAACGACGTGACGCATCTGCCGGCGGCGCTCCGCCTCGTCGTCCATCTGCTGATCGCCTTCGTCGGGCTGCAGGCGCTGCCGGATCGCGGCCAGATCTTCCAGGGGCTGCTGCCGGTGCGCGCCGACGAGATCGCGACGCTGCTGCTCTGGACCTGGTTCCTGAACCTCTTCAACTTCATGGACGGCATCGACGGCATCACGACGGTCGAGACCGTCGCGATCGGCTGCGGCCTTGCCGCCGTCGCGGTGCTGACCGGCGTCGGCTCCGGCGGCTACCTGGCGCTGGTGGTGGCGCTCGCCGCCGCCATGCTGGGCTTCCTGCCCTGGAACTGGCATCCGGCCAAGGTCTTCCTCGGCGATGTCGGGAGCGTGCCGCTGGGCTTCGTGGTGGGCTGGCTGCTGCTGCTGCTCGCCGGCCGCGGCTTCTGGGCGCCGGCCCTGCTGCTGCCGCTCTATTATCTCGCCGACGCGACGCTGACGCTGGCCCGCCGCCTGCTCAAAGGCGAGCGCGTCTGGCAGGCCCATCGCAGCCACTTCTATCAGCGGGGCCTCGGCCGCGACCGCAACCACGCCACCGTCTCGATCCTGATCCTGATCTGCGATCTCGGGCTGGTGGGCGCGGCGGTGCTCTCGCTCTGGTCGCCCGCGCTCGGCATTGTCCTCGGCGTGCTGCTGATCGCCGGCCTGCTCGCCCTCCTCGATTGGCGCGCGAGAGCCGCCGCGGCTTAGCGTCGGAGGCTCTCGGCCGCCCTCAGCTCAGGTACTCACACCGGAATCCCTCGCCCCAGCGCTTGAGGTGGCCGACCGAGGGCGACGGGAAGTGCATCGTGCAGAAGAGCGTCTCGGTGTCGCAGTAGCGCTCGAGAAAGCTGCGCCGGGTCCGGTTCGCCTGCGGCACGTCGAAGTCGACCCGGGTGTGGAGGTCGGGATAGCGCGCCTGGAGCGGCGAATGGATGAGATCGCCGGTGAAGACCGCGGCGTCGCCCTTGCGGCCGAGCGTGACGGCGAAATGATCGGGCGTGTGACCGGGGGTCGGCAGCAGCCGGATATGGTCGTCGAGCGCATGGTCGCTGGTGACGAGATCGGCGCGCTTCGCCTCGATGACCGGCAGCACGCTCTCGCCGATCGCCGGCAGCGGCGTCTTGCGATGCTCCGCGGCCCAGTACTCGTATTCCTTCTTCGAGATGAGATAGCGCGCGTTGGGGAAGGTCGGGACCCAGCGGCCATTCTCGAGCCGGGTGTTCCAGCCGACGTGATCGCCGTGCAGATGCGTGCACATCACGAAGTCGATGTCCTCGACGCCGACGCCGGCCGCTTTCAGCGCCGTCATCCAGGTCGGATCGCTCTTCTTGTTCCAGGCCGGCCGCAGCGGGAAATTCTTGTCGTTGCCGATGCAGGCGTCGACCAGCACGGTGTGGTGCGGCGTCTTCACGACATAGGACTGGAAGCAGAAGACGATATTGCTGGTCTTCGGGTCATAACCGGCGGGCGCCAGCCACGAGCGGTTCTCCTCCAGCAGCTCCTGGCCGAGGCTCGGCAGGAATTCCCGGATCGGCGTGAAGCCGTATTCCTGCTCGACGATCCGGTGGATCGTCATGTCCTCGACGCCGTACTGCGTGCGCATCGCGCCCTCCCTGGTGCTGGCTCGGCCTGATCCGGGAATGCTAGTCCGCCCGCCCGCGCATCCCAAGCCTGAATCGTCCGCAACCTAGTCGCGAGCGCCCGCCCTGAAATACTGCGGCCGAACGAAATTGCCGGCCCAGGCGCCGCGATGCTCCGCCTTGGCCGTCGCCTCGATCGCGACATAGCGCGTGCGCCGCCCATAGGCGAAGGCGAGCCCTTCGGAGACGAGGACGGCGCCGACATCCTTGTCGCCCGATGTGCAGGCGGCGAATTCGCGCGCGTGGCGGTCGACGAATTGCTTGTCCACCTGGCAGCGGAAGCCGGGTGTGTCCACCAGCTCCTTCAGCCGGGCGGTCGCCACGGCGCCGCACTCCCAGCGCTTGCCCTCGGCATCGCGGCAGGCCTGCGACCGCTCGAAAGCGTCCACGCCATAGAGCCGCAGCCGCTGGGCCGGGCAGGCCAGGTGGAAATGGGCGAGCAGGCAGTTGTTGTCCAGGATCTCCAGCGTATCGCCGTCATAGACGCTATAGCGCTCGGCGAGCACCGGCGGCGGCATCGCCAGCAGGATCGCCACCACGGCGATCAGCACCGCCGCCACCGCCCAAAAGATCTTGCGCCGCTGCCGTGTCACCTGCGGTCTCCCTCAGGCCCAGCGCCGGTGCCAGGCCTGCACCATCAGCGCGCCCCAGAGCGAGTATTGCCGGTTCCGGCGCCCCGACAGATGCTCGGCGAACTGCTGCCGCACCGGCGCCGGATCGAGGAGGCCGGCCTCGCGGAGACTCTTCTCGCTCAGGAGATCCTCGGCCCAGCCCCGGAGCGGACCGCGCAGCCAGGCGTCGATCGGCACGCCGAAGCCCATCTTCGGCCGCTCCACCAGCGCGCGCGGAACATAGCGGTCGAGCACCCGGCGCAGCAGCCACTTGCCGCTGCCCCCGCTGATCCTGAGCCGATGCGGCAATCGCCAGGCGAATTCCAGCACGCGATGATCGAGCAGCGGCTCGCGCCCCTCGAGCCCCACCGACATGCTGGCGCGATCGAGCTTCACCAGGATGTCGTCCGGGAGATAGGTCAGCATATCCGCGAGCTGCATGCGATCGAGCGGCTCCGTCACCGACGCATCGTAGGCAGTGTCGAGCTCCGGAAACTCCGGCGCGACGGCGGTGCGCGCGGCCGTCGGCGGCACCTGCCAGTGCGAGATGATGCGCCGGTGCAGATCGTCGAAATCGGCGAAATCCAGCACGCCGGCGAATTTGTGCACGCGGTCGCCGGCGAGCCGCGGCCGCCGCGCCTCCGGCAGCAGGTCGAAGGCGCGGTCCCAGCCCGCGGGCGAGAGGGTGGTGATGGCGCGCGCGAGGCCGGCGCGGAGCGAGCGCGGCACGCGGCCCAGCATGCCGCCGATGCGGGTGACCAGGGGGTAGCGCGGATAGCCCGCGAAGGCCTCGTCGCCGCCGTCGCCCGAGAGCGACACCGTCACGGTCTGGCGCGCCAGCCGCGAGACCAGCGTGGTCGGGATCTCGGACGCATCGGCGAAAGGCTCGTCGTAGAAGTCCGGCAGGGTCGGGATCACCGCAAGCGCGTCGCCGTGGCCGAGATAGAGCTCGGTGTGGTCGGTGCCGAGATGGCGCGCCACCGCTCGCGCCGCCGGCGCCTCGTCGTAGCCGCCCTCGCGAAAGCCGATGGTGAAGGTCTTCGCCGGCCGGCTCATATGACGCTGCATCAGCGCCACCCCCGTCGAGCTG
>DATKPX010000397.1:0-3220 GCA_035523855.1 Allostellaceae bacterium | reverse complement strand
CAAAACGCGCCCTATGGCGCCATGGAGGCGTTCCTCGCCCATGCCCGCCGCCAGGTGCTGGCGCGCGCGGAGGCGAGCGAGAGCGCCTATTCGCTGGAGACCGAGGCGCGGCCGCCGGTGGAGGGGCTGCTGGCTTCGGCGGCGGCGCTCGGCGTGGCGCTGCGTTCCCTGGTGACGCCGCTCGAGGCCCTGGCGAAGCAGCTGGCGAAGCGGCTCGACGACGAGGCGGCGGATCTCGATCCCGGCACGCGGCTCCGCATCGACGCGGCGGTGCGCAGCCTGAAGCGCCGCACCGAGGGCGAGCTCATGGGCTGGGCCTCGATGCTGGCGGATCTTCCCAATCCCGGCGCCGCGGCGTTGGTGGACTGGTTCGCCATCGACCGCTACGACGGGCACGAGATCGACGTCGGCATGCACCGGCACTGGATCGATCCGACGCGGCCCTTCGTCGAGGCGGTGGCGAAGCCGGCGCAGGGGCTGCTCATCACCTCGGCGACGCTCACCGACGGCACCGGCGATCCCGTCGCCGACTGGGCGGCGGCGGAGATGCTGACCGGCGCGCGGCATCTGTCGCGCCCGGCGCTCCGCGCCCGCGTGCCGTCGCCTTTCGACTACAAGGCGCAGACGCGGATCTTCGTGGTGACCGACGTCAAGCGCGACAGCATGGACCAGGTGGCGGCCGCCTATCGCACGCTGTTCCTGGCATCGGGCGGCGGCGCGCTCGGCCTCTTCACCGCGATCCAGCGTTTGAAGGCTGTCTACGCCCGGATCGCGGCGCCCCTCGAGCATGCGGGCCTGCCGCTGCTGGCGCAGCACGTGGATGCCATGGACACGGCGACCCTCGTCGACATCTTCCGTGCCGAGGAGGATGCGTGCCTGCTCGGCACCGATGCCGTCCGCGACGGCGTCGACGTGCCCGGCCGCTCGCTCCGCCTCATCGTCTTCGACCGCGTGCCCTGGCCGCGCCCCGACATCCTGCACAAGGCGCGGCGCGCCGAGTTCGGCGGCTCCGGCTACGACGACCGCCTCACGCGGCTGCGCCTGCGCCAGGCCTTCGGCCGGCTGGTGCGGCGCGCCGGCGATACCGGCGTCTTCGTGCTGTTGGATTCGCGGCTGCCCTCGCGCCTCCTCGGCGCCTTTCCCGAGGGCGTCATCGTCGAGCGCATCGGCCTCGCCGAGGCAACGGAAAAGACGCGGGCATTTCTGGCCGGCACCGCTGTCGCTCACCCGAACTGAAGCAGCGTCAGCAGCAGCGGAATGGTGATCACGGAGACCAGCGTGGTCGCGAGCGTCGCCGCCGCGGTGCTCTCGACGTCGAGCTGATAGGCCTGCGCCACGGTGAAGGCGAGGGTGCCGGTCGGGAGCGCGGCCAGCAGCACGGCGGCGCTCGACCAGCGCGGCTCCATGTGGAGGAGGGGCACCGCGATCGCCCAGGTGAGTGCCGGCTGCACCAGCATCTTCAGCACGGTGATCCAGCCGATGGTGGGGAGATAGCGCGTCAGCGGCCGGCCGCTCAGGAAGAGGCCGAGCGCCACCAGGGCGCAGGGGCTCGCGGCGGCGCCGAGCAGCTCGCAGAAGCGCGCGATCGGTGTCGGCACGGTGAGCCCGACGGCCGAGGCGAGGAGGCCCAGCACCGGCGCGGTCACCAGGGGATTGCGGACGAGCGCCATCGCCACGTCGCGCGTCATCGCCGGCACCCCGGCCGAGGGCGTGAGGTCGAGCTCCACCAGCACCACCACGATGCCGAGCGCCACCGCCGCGTTGAAGACGGTGGCGATGATCGCGGGCTGCGTCTCGGCGGGGCCGAAGGCGGCGAGAAAAAGCGGAATGCCGATATAGCCGGTGTTCGGAAAAGACGCGACGAAGCTGCGCAGGCTGTGGGCGGCGGGCCGTGCGGTGCCGAAGCGGCCGCTGCAGAGCCGCGCCAGCACGAAGGCGATCACGGTGCCGCCGCCGAAGGCCGCGAGGAAATCGGGGCGCAGCGTGTCATGAATGGGCACGCGCGCCATGGAGAGGAACAGATAGGGCGGAAAGGCGATCCAGTAGACGAAGCGATTGAGCGCGACGCTGCTCTCGGCGCCGAGCAGCCGCCACTCGGCGCAGAGGTAGCCGGCGAGGATGATCCCGAAGACGGGAAATGCTACATTGAGGATGGCGCTCATGAGGCGCCGCTCTCTTACGCGAGCGTGGCCGAGGTGTCGAGAGGTCGCGGGCGCTGAACGAAGACGTCAGGAGGTTGCTGTACATGCTCGATCATCATTCGGCACTCATCTATTCCATGGTTCTCGCTTCCGCCGCGGACACCGCGATGACCGATGCGGAGCTGCATACCATCGGCGACATCGTGACGCACCTGCCGATCTTCTCCGACTACGACAACAAGTCGCTCACCAAGACGCTCTCGAGCTGCTCCGACATGCTGCAGCAGGAGGACGGGCTCGATCGCGCGATCAAGGAGATCAAGGCGGCGCTGCCGCCGCGCCTGCGCGAGACCGCCTATGCCATCGCCTGCGACGTGGTGGCGAGCGACGGCGAGGCCTCCCAGGGCGAGCTGCAGTTCCTCGAGCTGATGCGCGACCGCCTCTCCATCGACCGCCTCGCCGCTGCCGCCATCGAGCGCGGGGCGCGGGCCAGGTTCATGACGCTCTGAGGAGAAAACCCTCTCCCCCGCTGTCGCGGCGGAGAGGGGCTCTGCGGCGAGTGAAAAAGAAAAGGGCCGCGGAGATCCCGCGGCCCTTGTCGCAAGTGAGAGTGGCAGGACCTAGAAATCCATGCCGCCCATGCCGCCGTGGTCGTGGCCGCCGGGCATCGCGGCCGCCTTCTTCTCCGGCTTCTCGCCCACCATCGCCTCTGTCGTGATCAGCAGGCCGGCGACGGAGGACGCGTCCTGCAGCGCCAGGCGCACCACCTTGGTCGGGTCGATGATGCCGGCCTTGACCAGGTTCTTGTAGTCGCCGGTCTGCGCATCGAAGCCGAAGTTGGTGTCGTTGCTCTCGAGCAGCTTGCCGACGACGACGGAGCCGTCGCTGCCGGCGTTCTCGGCGATCTGCCGCGCCGGCATCTGGATCGCGCGGCGGACGATGTCGATGCCGACCTTCTGGTCGTTGTTGTCGGGCTTCAGCTTGGCGAGGGTCTTGGTGGCATAGAGAAGGGCGGTGCCGCCGCCGGCGACGACGCCTTCCTCGACCGCCGCGCGGGTCGCGTGCATGGCGTCGTCAAC
>DATKPX010000396.1:0-3076 GCA_035523855.1 Allostellaceae bacterium | reverse complement strand
GGAGCGCGCGCTCAGGCGACCGGCGTCGCCGGCGCGGTCTCGGGCGCGAGCTTGTCCTGCGTCTTCAACTCGAAATCGCTGGCGTCGTGGCGCTCGTGCAGCTGGCTCGCGGGCTCGCCGCTGAGGCGGTTGACCATGCGGCCGCGCCGGACGGCAGAGCGCTCCAGCAGCCGGTCGGCCCAGCGCTGGACGTGCTTGTAGTTCTCCACGGCCAGGAACTCCGCCGCGCCATAGAGCCAGCCCTTGGCGAGGCCGCCATACCAGGGGAAGATCGCGATATCGGCGATGGTGTAGGCGCTGCCCGCGATGTACTCGCTCTCCGCCAGGCGGCGGTCGAGCACGTCGAGCTGGCGCTTCACCTCCATGGCAAAGCGGTCGATCGCGTATTCGATCTTGCTCGGCGCATAGGCGTAGAAATGGCCGAAGCCGCCGCCGAGATAGGGCGCGCTCCCCATCTGCCAGAACAGCCACGACAGGCACTCGGCGCGCTCTGCCGTCTCGGTCGGCAGGAACGCGCCGAATTTCTCGGCGAGATAGAGCAGGATCGAGCCTGACTCGAAGACCCGGATCGGCTTCGCACCGCTGCGGTCCACCAGCGCCGGGATCTTGGAATTGGGATTCGCCGCCACGAAACCGCTGCCGAACTGCTCGCCCTCGCCGATCCTGATCAGCCAGGCGTCGTACTCCGCGCCGCGGTGCCCGAGCGCCAGCAGCTCCTCCAGCATGATCGTGACCTTGACGCCGTTCGGCGTGCCCAGCGAGTAGAGCTGCAGGGGATGCCGGCCGACCGGCAGCTCCTTGTCGTGGGTTGGTCCGGCGATCGGCCGGTTGGTGCTCGCGAAGCGGCCGCCGTTCGGCTTGTTCCAGGCCCAGACCTTCGGCGGGACGTAGGCTTCGGTGGCGTCTGTCATGGTCGGCGGTCTCCTGATGAAGCAAGAAACGGATTCATGGCCCGTCGGCGTCCGCGGAGACAACTCACAGAGGCGTCATCACGCGAGCGTGGCGTCGACCCATGCGGCGAGCGCATCCAGCATCTCGCGCCTCACCTCCGGATCCTTTCGCCCCGTGCGCGCCGGCACGTGGAAGGAATGGTCGGCGTCCTGAAAGAGGCGCAGGGTCGCGCGCGTGCCAAGCCGGTCGATCAGCGGTTGAAGCAGCGAGAGTTCGGCGAGCGTATCACGGGTGCCCTGCAGGAACAGCATCGGGATTTGCACCTCAAGGAGATGCTTGCCGCGCTCGGCCGCGGGCCGGCCGGCCGGATGCAGGGGAAATCCCAGGAAGGCGAGGCCGCGCACGCCCGGCAGCGCCGCCGCCGCCTGCGCCTGCGACGTCATCCGCCCGCCGAAGGACTTGCCGCCGGCGATCAGCGGCAGCTTGCCGGCGCGCCGGCCGGCCTCGGTCACCGCGGCGCGGACCGTGGCCTGCGCCAGCGCCGGCGGATCCGGCCGCTTGGCGCCCTCCTCCATGTACGGGAACTGATAGCGCAGCGTCGCGATGCGGCGCTCGGCAAGCTCCGCCGCCACCGCCGCGAGGAAAGGATGCGTCATGCCGGCGCCGGCGCCGTGCGCCAGCACATAGCAGGCACGCGCCCGCGCGGGCACCTGCAGCAGGCCGGATACGCGGCGCTTCTCGTCGACCGCGATCGTCAGCGCGTCGGCGCTGCCGGAGCTCACCGGCCGGGCTGGGCCGGCGACTTGAAACGCTCGGCCGACCGGGCGCGGGCCTTGGCGGCCTCGGTCGCGCGATCGCGCGGCGGCGCGGTGGTGACGAGGCCGTCGAGCAGCGCATGAGCCGCCCGGGCGACCTCCTCCACCGCGCGGTTGAAGGCCGCCTCGTTGGCCTTGGAGGGCCGCGCGAAGCCGCTCAGCTTGCGGACGAACTGCAGGGACGAGGCGCGGATCTCGTCATCCGTCGCCGGCGGCTTGAAGTTGTGGAGCGTCCTGATGTTGCGGCACATGCAATGCCTCCTCGCGGTCGCGCATACCGCTCACGCTACTAGCCTGGCGGCGATTTGCAAACCGTGGGTCAGCCTGCGTGCGCCGGGCGCCCGGCCTGGCGACGCGATGCCGCGCTACCGTGCGCGAGGTCGGCCGCGCAGCTCCTTCGCCCGCGTCTCCACCAAGTGCGAGATCTCGCCGCGATCCACCTTCTTGCCGTCGCTGCCGACGATCTCCCAGGCGACGCCGCCGCGGGCGTTGATCACCCGCGACATGCCGAGCGCGTCGTCAAGCTCCCGATAGGCAGCGGTCGGAAAGGACGCCTTCGAGGCGCGATATGCGGATTCAGCGATCGGTCGATCGCTATAGTAAAGAATGTACTGCATCGAGCGCCCCCCTCAGGCGACTGGATGAGAACGAACGTCACGCGAATCTGATACCCGCAACCCGGTTGACCGACTGTTAAAAAATCCGGACATGCGGGCGATCGAGGGGATCGCCTGCGACCCGCTCCGCGCGGGAGCATTTTGCCGGCTCCGCATGTTGACAGCATGGCCGACAGCTCGCAGTATCGGAAGGGAATAGCAGTGCCGCCCGCGTGAACTGAGATACGAACAGTGTCAGGCGCATGACCTCTGGTCATCGCCGTCTCAGGGGGACCCAATGGCACGAACAGCGACGCGCTCGCGACCGGCTGCAAGCTTCAGGCATTCGCTCAAGGTCGATGTCTATCGATCGCGGTTCAAGCCGCTGCAATCGATCCGTCACCTCGATGTCGACCGGCTGGCACGCGTCGGCAGGACCGAGGTGGAGCTCGGCCACTTCGAGTCAGGATGCTGCCAGCGCTTCGTCCGGGCGGAGATCCGCAAGGGAATGGTGACCAGGATTGTTCTGGAGCCATGCGCCGAGGCCGCTGGCATAAAGCGGACGCCCGAGCTGACACGGCTGGTGAAGGCGGCCAGTCGACGCGCGATTCGGAAGCGCCGCCGAGGGCCGCGGTTTCCATTCCCCGTCCGCGAGTTCATGAGCAACGCCCGGGAGATTCTCGAGGAGACGATCTACTGCATCCACCTCTGCTTCCTCGGGCACTGCATCTGGTGCTGCTTCTACTGGGAAGGCGGTGGCGAGGGCTCGTGGGG
>DATKPX010000395.1:0-6267 GCA_035523855.1 Allostellaceae bacterium | reverse complement strand
GAGGAGGGCGCCGAGCAGCCGAAGCTGATGTCGATCGGCCTGCACGATCGTCTGATCGGCCGACCGGGCCGCGCCGTCGCTCTGATCCGCTTCCTGGAATACGCAAGACGGCGGCCGGATGTCTGGTTCTGCCGCGGCGTCGATGTGGCGGAGCATTGGCGCCGGCACTTTCCGCCGCCGGGGTGACCATGACGCAAACCGTTTCCCTCAGGCTCTCCGTCGATGTCGGCGGCACCTTCACCGACCTGGTGGTGGAGGACGGCACCGGCCTGCTGCGCGTCTACAAATCGCCGACGACGAGCCCGGATCCGATCGACGGCATCCTCAACGTCATGAGCCTTGCGGCGGACGATCGCGGCTGGGCGCCGGCGCGGTTCCTCGCCGCGACCGAGGTCTTCATCCACAGCACCACCCGCGCCATCAACGCGGTGGTGACCGGCCGGACCGGCAAGACCGCGCTGCTGGCGACCGCCGGCCATCCCGACATCCTGCTGATCCGCGAAGGCGGCCGCACCGATCCCTTCAACTATCGCAACCCCTATCCCGATCCCTATATCCCGCGCTCGCTCACCTTCGAGGTGCCGGAGCGGGTGGGGGCCGACGGCCGGATCGTGCGGCCCCTTGACGAGGCCGTGGTGCTGGCGATCGCCGAGCGGCTCAAGGCGCTCGAGATCGAAGCGGTCGCGGTCTGCCTGCTCTGGTCGATCGTCAATCCCGCCCATGAGCTTGCCGTGGGCGCGCTCCTCGCGAAGCACCTGCCGGGGATTCCCGTGACGCTCTCCCACCGGCTCAATCCCTCGCTCCGCGAGTACCGCCGCGCCTCCGCCTGCTGCATCGACGCCTCCCTGAAGCCGGTGATGAGCGCCTATCTGCGCGCGCTGAAGACGCGGTTGCGCGAGGCGGGGCTCCAGGGCCAGATGCTCGCGGTCACCTCCCAGGGCGGCGTCGCCGACATCGACGAGCTCGCCGAGCGGCCGATCCTGGCGCTCAATTCCGGCCCCTCCATGGCGCCCGTCGCCGGCCGCCACTATGCCAGCGCCGAGGGCGCCAAGGCGGCGATCGTCACCGATGCGGGCGGCACCACCTACGACGTGAGCCTGGTGCTGAACGGCGCCATCCCCTGGACCCGGGAGACCTGGATCGGCCCGATCTACCAGGGCCACATGACCGGCTTCCCCTCCGTCGACGTGAAAAGCATCGGCGCCGGCGGCGGCAGCATCGCCTCCGTGGACGCGGGCGGGCTGCTGCATGTGGGGCCGGAGAGCGCCGGCTCGACGCCGGGCCCGGTCTGCTACGGCCGCGGCGGCACCAGGCCCACCGTCACCGATGCCGCCCTGGTCCTCGGCTACATCGACCCCGACTATTTCCTCGGCGGTCGCATGGGTCTCGCGGTGGAGGCGGCACGGGCGGCGATCGAGACGGAGATCGCCGCCAAGCTGGGCCTCGGCGTCGACGAGGCGGCGCTCTCGATCCTCGATCTTGCCACCGAGAGCATGATCAACGCCATCGAGGAGATCACGGTGAAACAGGGGATCGACCCCGAGACCACCGCGATCATCGGCGGCGGCGGTGCCGCCGGCCTCAACGCGGTGGCGATTGCCCGCCGGCTCAAATGCCGGCAGCTGATCTTTCCCGACGTGGGCGCCGTGCTGAGCGCCGCCGGCGCGGTCATGTCGGAGCTTCGTGCCGAGTTCGCCCATACGGAGTTCATGCGCGCGAGCGAGTTCGACGCCGCGCGGGCGAATGCCATCCTGCGCAAGCTGGAGGAAGAGGCGCGGGCCTTTCACGCCCGCTCAGCCACCAGCCGCCGCGACATCGCCATTGACTACGCGATCGAGGGCCGCTACCCGAGCCAGGTCTGGGAGGTGGAGGTGCCGCTGCGCGCCGGCGCCTTTGAGGGCAAGGCCGATGCGGCAGGGCTGGTGCAGGATTTCCACGCCCGCCACCGCGAGCTCTTCAGCTTTGCCGACGACGCCGACGAGATCGAGATCGTCACCTGGCGCGCGGTGGCGCGGGCGAGCATCGGCGAGCGCCGGGACGGCTACCGGATGGGGGCATCCGGCAAGAGCGAGCCGCCGCGCCAGCGCCGCATGGCCTTCCGCGAGACCGGGCGCATCATGGCGCCCGCCTACCAGCTCGACGCGCTGGAGCCCGGCGTGCCGGTGGCGGGGCCGGCGATCGTGGAATCGAGCTTCACCACTGTGGTGATCCATCCCGGCGCGCGCGCCGAGCGGCGGGCGGACGGCCCGCTGGTCGTGACACCGCAGCCGCTGTGACGGGGAGAGGGACGATGGAAGGCACACGGCCCCGGCTCGATGGCGTCAAGCTCGCGATCATGCAGAAGCGCTTCGAGGGCGTGACGCGCAAGATGGCGAACACGCTGCTGCGCACGGCTCGCTCCGGCGTCATCAACACCGCCCGCGACTTCTCCTGCGCCCTGGTGACGGCGGAATGCGACCTGCTGACCGCGGCAGACAGCTATCCCATCCACGTGCTGCGCGGCGCCGACCTGATGGCCCGCGCGATGCTGGACATCCATCCCGACGTGAAGCCGGGCGACGCTTACCTCCACAATTCGCCCTATCACGGCAACACGCATGCCGCCGACCACACCATCCTGGTGCCGGTCTTCGACGATGACGGCGTCCACCGCTTCACCGTGCTGGCGAAGGCGCATCAGGCGGATTGCGGCAACTCGCTGCCGACCACCTACATGGGCACCGCCCGCGACGTCTATCAGGAGGGCGCGCTGATCTTCCCGGCGGTGCGCGTGCAAGAGAACTACGCGGACAACGCCGATCTCATCAACATGTGCCTGATGCGGATCCGCGTGCCGCGGCAGTGGCGCGGCGACTACCTCGCGATGGTGGGGGCGGCGCGGATCGGCGAGCGCGAGATCAGGCGCATGGGCGAGGAGCTCGGCTGGGCCGAGGTCTCCGCCCATGCGGAGCAGTGGTTCGAGTTCAGCGAGCGCCGCATGATCGAGGCGATCGGATCCATGCGCAGCGGCCGCGCCCGCATGACCTGCACCCACGATCCCCTCCCTGGAACGCCCGATACGGGCATTCCGGCCACCGCCGACGTCACCGTTGACAGCGCCGCGGCGCGCATCACCGTCGACATGACCGACAACATCGACGTGCTGCCGGTGGGCGTGAACCTGAGCGAAGCCTGCGCCCGCACCGCCGCCATGGTGGGCGTCTTCAACAGCCTGCCGCAGACTGTGCCCGCCAACGCCGGCAGCTTCCGCCGCGTCGAGGTGAATCTGCGCGAGAACTGCGTCGTCGGCATTCCCCGCCATCCCACCTGCACCTCGGTCGCCACCACCAACCTTGCCGACCGCGTCACCAGCGCGGTGCAGCGGGCGATGGCAGAGATCGATCCCGGCGCCGGCATGGCGGAGGGCGGCGCCGGCATTCCGCCGGCCTCGGGCGTGATTTCCGGCCGCGATCCCCGCCGCGGCAACGCGCCTTTCGTCAACGAGGTGATCCTCGCTGCCGGCGGCGGGCCGGGCATGCATTGCAACGACGGGTGGCTCTCGCTCTTCACCATGGGCAATGCCGGCATGCCCTTCTACGACAGCGTCGAGGTGGACGAACTCCACCATCCCATCCGCATCGAGACCCGCCGCATCGTGCCGGACAGCGAGGGGGCGGGCATGTACCGCGGCGCGCCCGGCATCCTCACCGAGTTCCGGCCGGTCGATTGCGACATCGAGCTCGGCTATGTGAGCGACGGCACCGTCAATCCCGCTCTCGGCGTCTCCGGCGGCGAGGCGGCGCTGCCGGCGCGGCAGGCGCTGCGCGCCGACAGCGGCGAGGTGGTGCCGCTCGGCACCAGCGAGCAGGTGGTGGTCCGCCGCGACCAGACCATCGTCTCCTACTCGAACGGCGGCGGCGGCTTCGGCGATCCCGCCGAGCGCGATCCCGCCCGCGTGGCGCGCGACGTGCGCGAGGGCTGGATCTCCCGCGAGCGCGCCGCCGATGTCTATCGCGTGGCGCTGACCGAGGCGGGCGAGGTCGATCCCGCCGCCACCCGCCGGCTGCGCGCGGCAATGAAAGGAGTGACCCCATGACAGGAAAGAGCGTGCTCATCACCGGCAGCGGCATCGGCATCGGCCGCGGGACGGCGCTCGCCTTCGGGCGGGCGGGCTATGCCGTGATCGGCACCGACGTGCTGGTGAAGGAAGGCGAGGCAGTGGCGGCGGAGATCCGCGCCGCCGGCGGCGTCGCCGAGTTCCACGAGCTCGACGTCACCAGCACGGCGCGCGCCAACGCGGTGGTCGCCGATGCCGAGAAGCGTTACGGCCCCTTCGACGCCGTGGTCGCTAATGCCGGCATCGCCCATCGCGTGCCGTTCACGGAGATGACCGACGAGCTCTGGGACCACACCTTCGACGTCGATCTCAAGGGCATCATGCGCGTCGTCCGCGCCGCGGTGCCGGGCATGCGCGCCCAGAAGAGCGGCGCCATCGTGGCGATCGCCTCGACGATGGGCCATGTCTACGGCTGGCGCGAGCACGCGCACTATTCCGCCGCCAAGGCTGGCGTGGTGGGCTTCGTCCGCGCGCTGGCGACCGAGCTGGCGCCCGCCGGCATCCGCGCCAACGCCATCGCGCCGGGCCTCATCCGCACCGCGCAGACCCTCTCCGAGCGGCATTCCCTCGGCGATGCCGGCCTCAAGGAGGCGGCGACCTACATTCCCCTCGGCCGCGTCGGCGATCCTTCCGACATCGCGGATGTCGCGCTGTTCCTGGCCTCGCCGGCCTCGCGCTACATTACCGGCCAGGCCGTCATCGTCGATGGCGGCATCCAGGTCGGCCGGCACTGAGAAGGAGTTCCCCCATGCGCGAGATTCGCATCGATCGCTCGAAGCCGCTCATCGAGGAGCCCAACCTCGGCCACAACCGCTTCCACCCCGACATCGAGCCGGTGATCGAGGTGGGCGAGGGCGAGGAGGTGGTGATCGAGACCCGGGATTCCGTCGACGGCCAGCTGCCGCCCGGCACCACCACCGAGGCTTTCGCCACCCTCGACGCGATGGCGGTGCATCCGCTCACCGGCCCGGTCTATGTGAAGGGCGCCGCGCCCGGCGACGCGCTCGAGGTGGAATTCCTGGAGATCGTGCCGCAGCCGGTCGCCTGGAGCGCCTGCATTCCCGGTCTCGGCTTTCTCCGCGACGTCATGACCACGCCCTTCCTCGCGCACTGGAAGATCGAGCATGGCTGGGCGACCTCGGCGCAGATCCCCGGCGTCCGCATCCCCGGCGCGCCCTTCATGGGCGTCTCCGGCGTGGCACCCTCGGCGGCAAAGCTCAAGGCGTGGACCGAGGCCGAGCAGCGCGCCCTCGACAGGGGCGGCTTCGTGTTGCCGCCCGATCCCAAGGGCGCGGTGCCGGGCGGCGCCTGCGGCCTCCACGGCCTCCGCACCAACCCGCCCCGGGAGAACGGCGGCAATTTCGACGTGAAGCAGCTCACCAAGGGCTCGAAGCTGGTGCTGCCGGTCTTCAAGGAGGGCGCGCTCTTCTCCACCGGCGACGCGCATTTCGCCCAGGGCGACGGCGAGGTCTCGGTGACGGCGGTGGAGATGGCGGCGACGGTGGCGGTCCGCTTCAAGCTGCACAAGGGCCTGGCGGCACGGCGCAAGTTCAGCGCGCCGGTCTTCAGTCAGCAGCGCTTCTTCACCGATCCCGAGATGGCAGCGCCGCAACGCTTCCTCGGCGTGATGGGCTTTTCCAACCGGTCGGACGGCGAATGCGAGCCCGAGAACCTGACGCTCGCCTGCCGCAACGCCGTCCTCAACATGATCGAGCTGCTGCAGGAGCGCGGCTTCAGCCGCGAGCAGGCCTATGTGATCTGCAGCGTCGCCGTCGATCTCCGCGTGAGCAGCGTCGTCAACGTGCCGACCTACTGCGTCTCGGCCCTGCTGCCGGAGGCGATCTTCTCGGGGGATTGAGCGCTAATAAGTAGCCCGGCCGCCCGAGAGGTCGAAGACCGCGCCGGTGCTGAAGGAGCAGTCGTCGGAGAGAAGCCAGGCAACCATGCGGGCGATCTCCTCCACCTCGACGAAGCGTCCCATGGGAATTCGCTGCAGGATCTCCGCCCGCCGCTCCGGCGAGATGAGCCGTGCCATCGCCGTCTCCGCCGCGGCGGGCGTCACGCAATTGACGAAGATGCCTTCCGCCGCGACCTCCTTGCCGACCGACTTGGTGAGCGCCATCAGCCCGGCCTTGGAGGCGCTGTAGGCCGCCGCCCGCGGCATCCCCTCC
>DATKPX010000394.1:0-8698 GCA_035523855.1 Allostellaceae bacterium | reverse complement strand
AGCGAGAGCAGCTTGCGCAGCCAGGCGTCCTCCGTCTCCATGCCCATGATGAACTGGTCGTAGAAGCCCAGGCGCTTGGAAAGCTCCTTGAAGATATCGAAATCGGTGCGCGCCTCGCCGACCGGCTCCATGATCTTGTGCTGGTAGACGACATAGCGCCAGAACTGGGTGATGTCGTTGCGCTCGAAGAGGCAGGCGATCGGCAGCACGATGTCGGCGGCGCGCGCCGCCGGCGTCCACCAGCTGTCATGCACGATGACGGTCTCGAACTTCGCCATCGCCTCGAGATTGCGGTTCACCTCGTCGTGCTGGTTCAGCATGCTGCCGCCGGCCCAATAGGCGAGCTTGCATTCCGACTTGCCCTGCTGCGGATAGGCATAGCTCTTGCCGTTGTGGTTCATCGTCAGCGGCGCCTTCAGGAGCGCGTCGGCGTATTGCTGATCGAGGATGACCTGGGTCACCGGATTGGCGACGGCGGGGAAGCTGGCGGGCCCGCGCCCCTTGACGCGCGCGTCGCCGGTGCCGGCGAAGCCCGGGATCTCGAAGGTGAGGCCGCCGCCCGGCAGCCCCATCTCGCCCTTCACCAGCGCGAGCGAGATCATCATCCGCACCGACTGCTCGCCGTGATCGCAGCGCTGGATGCCGCGCGAGGCGCTGATCTTCACCTTGGGCGTGTTGGCGTAGAGCTGCGCCAGCGCGGTGATCTGCTTCACCGGCAGGTCGGTGATCTTCGAGGCCCATTCCGGCGTCTTCTTGACGCCGTCGCTCTCGCCCATGATGTATTTGCGGAAGGGCTCGTAGCCGACGGTGTGGCTGTTGAGGAAGGCGGTGGCCGCCTTCTTCTCGGCGATGAGGTGGTAGGCCATCGCCGCCATCAGCGCGACGTCGGTGCCGGGCCGGATCGCGATCCACTGGTCGGAGAGGCGCGCGGTCTCGGTGAACAGCGGATCGATGGTGATCAGCTTGACGCCGCGCTCCTTGAGGCGGGTGATCCAGCTGCGCGTCCGGCCATAGGAGATGGCGCGCACCTTGAGGCAGTCCATGGGATCGGAGGCCCAGAAGATCACCGCGTTCGTGTTCTCGATCGTGTCGGCCATGGAATCGTCGGGATACTGCACGCCCAGCGAATAGGGCGCCGCCCACTGCCAGCAGGCATAGCTCTTGTTGCCGATCAGGCTGGTGAAGCCGCCATAGAGGCCGAGGAAGCGGTTGACCTGCGAGATCTTGGCGTGCAGCGCGCCGGCGGTCTGCCAGCCGCCGACCACGGCGCCGAGGATCGCCTCGTTGCCGTAGCTCGCCTTGACGCGCTTCAGCTCGCCGGCGACGAGGTCGAGCGCCTCGTCCCAGCTCGCGCGGCGGTATTTCGGCTGGCCGCGGGTCGCGCGGTCGCCGCCGCTGCCGCCCGGCTTCCAGTCGGCGCGGACCATCGGGTAGAGGATGCGGTCGGACGCGATCGCGCGCTGATACCAGGCGAGCCCCATCGGCGAGGCGAGGTTGTTCGGCGCGTCGAGGCTGGAGACGCCGATCACCTGGCCGTCGCGCAGATGCACGTTGATCAGCCCCTCGCTGTCGGCGGTGGTGAGGATCTGCTCGCTGCCCGCCGGCGGCAGGATCAAGTCGGTCGAGCTGGCGGCGGCGGCCTTGGCCTCCGAGGCCGCGGCGCCCACCAGCGGCGCCGCCGCCGCGCCCGCAAACAAGCCGCGCCGGCTGATGCGCGCGGAGCCCGTGCGCTCCCGTGATGCCCGACCGTCTTTCATCGTCGCCTCCTCTGGTTCACTTGCCGGTGCCGCCCGCAGCCGAGGTGGTCTGCAGCCATTTCAGGATCATCATCGCGTCGTCGGGTCCGAGATTGGCGGACTTCGCCATGGTCTCCATCTCGGTCGCCCATTGCGCCGGCGGATGCGTCGCCGGCGCATAGAGCGCGTGGCAGCCGCCGCAGGTGAAGGAGTAGTTGGATTCGACCGTCTGCCAGACCGGCTGCAGGCTCTCGACGACCGCGTCGGAGGGAAGAAACCCGTCGAGCCCGACCGCGGTCCAGCCGTCGCGCGTCTCGCTCGAGGCGACGGCGCCGCCGGGCAGCGCATCGAGCCGCCCGATCTCGATGCCGCCGGGTGCCGCGTAGAGATTGCCCGCCTGGACCGCATCGCCCTTCATCCAGAACCGCGCCTTCACATGCGTGGCGCTGGGCGCGACGGCGAGCACCGTCACCGCGGCGGAGACGTAGAGCCGCGCGAAGGGCTGCTCGCCGGCGGCGGCGGCGAGCGGCGCAACCGCCTTGCCGACGTACACCTGCTTGCCGGCAGCGGCAGCGGGCGGCAGCGCCGCCGTGCTCGCCGGCGGCTGCGGCGAGGCGGGATGCTGCGGCGCCGCCGCGGCGACCGCGGGCGCGGCCGGCGGCTTTGGCGGCGCGGTCGGCGCCGTCATCAGCCGGTGCGCGATCCCCTTGTGGCAGCCGATGCAGGGCGTGCCGATCTGCATCGCGCCGTGCATCGCGTCGGCGGCTTTCGGCTGCAGCTTGGCGAAGTCCATCGCCTCGAAGCTGTGACAGCCGCGGCAGGTCAGCGAGCCGTTCAGGGTCATCTCCGCCCACACCCGCTGCGCCATCTCCGGCCGGCGCGCCGCCAGCTTCTCCGGCGTATCGATGACGCCGCTCAGATGGCCGATGAGATCCCGCGTTGCCGCCATCATGTGGATCACCCGCGGCACCAGCGGCTTCGGCACATGGCAATCGGCGCATTGCGCCCTGACGCCGGAGGGATTGAGGTAGTGGATCGAGTGCATGTACTCGTCGGCGAGCGGCTGCATCTCATGGCATGAGGTGCAGAATCCGGTGCTCGTCGCGTAGCCCGTCGCCCCTTCATAGCCACCCCACAGCGCGAGCCCGCACAGCACGCCGACGAGGATGAAAGCCGCCGCGGACCTGAATGGCGTCATGAACAAGGCTCAGCTTTCGATCGGCGGACGGCGATCGCCGGCGGCGTGCGCAACGCGGCGCGGCGCGGGATCGGTGATGCGAAACGGAGTTCCCTCCGGCATGCCGCTGCTTCCATCCTCGCGCGCAGGATCACGGTCCCGGCCCGGACTGCCGCTATCGATGTAGCGTCACCGGAAAGGCCGGCAAGGACGCCGCCGCGCGGAAGCGATCGACCGCAGCCGCCGCTCCATTTGACATTTGTCTCGCAAGCGACATTTGACTTGGGTGTGCAGCCGCCTGCGGGCCGACAAAGGGGTTGGGGGATGCGCGGAGTCTTGTCATGCGCGGCCGCGCCCCCGGGAATGTCGGGCCGCGCGGCGATCGGATGCCGGTCGCATGCGATCGTAGGACCGCGCCGGTGAAGGCGCTGCAGACCGACGTCGCCATCGTCGGCGCCGGCGGCGCCGGGCTCCGAGCCGCGATCGCCGCCGCCGAGGAGGATCCGGCGCTCCGCATCGCGCTCATCTCCAAGGTCTACCCGATGCGCAGCCACACGGTGGCGGCGGAGGGCGGCTCGGCGGGCGTCGTGCAGGCGCACGACAGCCTCGACAGCCACTTCCACGACACCGTCGCCGGCGGCGACTGGCTCTGCGAGCAGGACGTCGTCGATTATTTCGTCGCCCACTGCACCGAGGAGATGCTGCAGCTCGAGCATTGGGGCTGCCCGTGGAGCCGCAAGCCCGACGGCCACATCAACGTGCGCGCGTTCGGCGGCATGAAGATCGAGCGGACCTGGTTCGCCGCCGACAAGAGCGGCTTCCACATCCTGCACACGCTGTTCCAGACCTCGATCAAATATCCCTCGATCCAGCGCCTCGACGAGTATTTCTGCGTCGATCTCCTGGTCGAGGACGGACGCTGCCAGGGCGTCGTCGCGATCGAGATCGCATCCGGCGAATTCGTGCTGGTGCAGGCGAAGGCGGTCATCATCGCCACCGGCGGCGCCGGCCGCGTCTTCCAGCAGAACACCAATGGCGGCATCGTCACCGGCGACGGCATGGCGCTCGCCTTCCGCCACGGCGTGCCGCTGCGCGACATGGAGTTCGTGCAGTATCACCCGACCTGCATGCCCGGCACCGGCCTCCTCTTCACCGAGGGCTGCCGCGGCGAGGGCGGCATCCTCGTCAACAAGGACGGCTACCGCTATTTGCAGGACTACGGCCTCGGGCCGCCCGATCCCTGGCCGCGCAACAAGGCGATGGAGCTGGGCCCGCGCGACCGCATCAGCCAGGCCTTCTGGCACGAGGACCGCAAGGGCCGCACCATCCAGACGCCGCACGGCTCGGCGGTCTATCTCGACCTGCGCCAGCTCGGCGCCCGCAAGCTGCGCGACCGGCTGCCGCAGATCTGCGAGCTCGCGGAGAATTTCCTCGGCATCGATCCCGCCGAGGCGCCGATCCCGGTGCGGCCGGCGGTGCACTACACCATGGGCGGCATCCTCGTCGACATCGACACCGCCTCGCCGCTGCCCGGCCTCTACGCCGCCGGCGAGTGCTCCAGCGTCGGCATCCACGGCGCCAACCGCCTCGGCTCCAATTCGCTCGCCGAGCTCGGCGTCTTCGGCAAGGTGGCCGGCTGCGCCGCCGCCCGCTATGCGCGCGACGCGGCGCCAGGCGCGCCGCCAGCGACGCAGGAGCGGCTGGCGGCGGAGAGCGAGCGCCGCGCCCTCGCGCTGCTGGCGTCGGAGGCCGGCCGCGAGCGGCAGGCGGGCTTGCGCGACGCGATGATGCAGGCGATGGATCGCGGCTGCGGCATCTATCGCATGGAGGCGGAGATGCGCGCCACCTGCGACACCCTGGCGGAGCTGCGGGATCGCTTCCGCCGCATCCGGCTCGACGACCGCTCGCGGATCTGGAACACCGACTGGCTCTCGGCGATCGAGCTCGGCTATCAGCTCGCGGTCGCCGAGGCGATCGCCCACTCCGCGCTCAATCGCCGGGAATCGCGCGGCGCCCATCAGCGGCTCGACGGCTTCGAGCGGCGGGACGACGCGGCATTCCTGAAGCACACGCTGGCCTACTACCGCCCCGACGGGCCGCCGCGCATCGACTACAGCCCGGTGAAGATCACCAAGCTGCCGCCGGGCACGCGCGCCTACGGCGCCGAGGGCGAGCGCCTGGAGAAGAGCGCGCAGGGAGCCAATCATGCCGCTTGACGAGAGCCGCGAGCCGCGGGGCGAGCTGCCGAAAGAGATCATCCTCAACGTGCTGCGCTACCGGCCCGGCGCCGACGAGAAGCCGGTTCCGCAGTCCTATCGCGTCCCCTTCACCGAGGACATGTCGGTGCTGCAGGCGCTGCAATACGTCAAGGATCACGTGGACGGCAGCCTCACCTTCCGCTGGTCCTGCCGGATGGCGATCTGCGGCAGCTGCGGCATGATGATCAACGGCGAGCCCCGGCTCGCCTGCATGACCTTCCTGCGCGAGTATCCTGCCGGCACCGTCGAGGTCGAGGCGCTCCGGAATTTTCCGATTGAGCGCGACCTGGTGGTGACCGTCGCCGATTTCGTGCGCAAGATCGCCAGCATCTATCCCTACCTGATCCCGAAAGCGGCACGCAGCCTCGCCGAGGGCGAATACCTGCAGACGCCGGCGGAGCTCGCGCGCTACGAGCCCTTCAGCGACTGCATCAACTGCATGCTGTGCTACGCCGCCTGCCCGCAATTCGCCGAGAACCCGGACTTCATCGGCCCTGGCGCCATGGCGCTGCTGCAGCGCTACAACGGCGACAGCCGCGACGGCGGCAGCGCGCGGCGGATGGAGCTGGTGCATGGCGAGAACGGCGCCTGGAGCTGCACCGCGGTCGGCTACTGCTCGGAGGTCTGCCCGAAATCCGTCGATCCCGCCAACGCGGTGAACCAGAACAAGACCCGCAGCGCCCTCGACTTCTTCCTGCGCTGGCTGCCGGGAGGCGGCCGATGAGCGCGCCCCGTCCCTACACGCGCCCGATCGATCCCCAGTGGTGGGCGCGCCCGCCCTATATCGCCTACACCGTGCGCGAGGCGACGGGCGCCGCCATCGCCCTCTATGCCCTGATCCTGCTTGCCGGCGTCATCGCCCTGGCGCGCGGTCCCGCCGCCTACGAAGCCTGGCTCGGCTTCCTGCGCAGCCCGCTGTCGCTGCTGCTGCATGCGATCCTGCTCGCCGCCATGCTCTTCCACGTCTGGACCTGGTTCCGGATCATGCCGAAGACCATGCCGCGGCTGGTGATCGGCGGCGAATACGTGCCGCAGGCGCGGATCACCGCCGGCGGCCTCGCCGTGGCGGCAGCCGGCTTCGTCGTGGTGCTGCTGCTGGCGCTCTGGGTGCGGCCATGAGGCGGGCGATCGCGCCGATCTTCTGGCTGCCGTTCGGCGCCGGCGGCGTCATCGCCGCGCTCATCGGTCCCGCCCTGGTGCTGATCACCGGCATCGCGGCGCCGCTCGGCATTGGCTTCGGTGCGGATTTCATGAGCTTCGGCCGCGCCCAGGCTTTCGCGCATCATCCGCTCGGCAAGCTCGCCCTGCTGGCGGTCATCGCCCTTTTCGTCTGGCACGGGGCGGAGCGCGTCTACCTCACGCTGCACGACATGCATCTCGCCAGCAAGCCGGCGCTGGCGTGGCTCTGCTATGGTGCCGCCGGCGTGATCACGATCGTCACGGTCATCGCGCTACTGGCTGTCGGGTTCTGACGCCGGCGCTCTCAAGAGGGGAGCACATGGGGGGAAGCATGGACGGGGAAACGCGGCAGAAGACCTGGCTGGAGCCGTCCGTCGCGCGGATGGAGGCGGCGGCGGCGCCGCTCACGCCGCTCCTCGCCGAGGCCGTGCCGCTCCGCGCCGAAAGCGCCCAGGAGATTCCCGACTACCTGCGCGAGGTCTATTCCTGGGCCTATCTGCACCCGACCTTCGCCCTGCTGCTCGACCGCCAGCCGGTGGTCGAGGCGATCCTCTGGGGCAATGCGCGCCGGCTGATCGCGCGCGTACTGGCGGAGGTCGAGCCGGGCTGGCGGGTGCTGCAGCCGGCCGCGGTCTACGGCACCTTCTCGCGCCAGCTCGCGATGGCGCTCGGTCCGACCGGGCGCCTTGACGTCAGCGACATCGCGCCGCTGCAGGTGGCGCTCACCCGGCGCAAGCTCGCCGGTCTCCGCCAGGCGCGCGTCGATCTGCGCGACGCCGCGGAGCCGCGGCGCAGCCGCTACGACGCCGTCACCTGCTTCTTCCTGCTGCACGAGGTGCCGGATGCGATGAAGTCGCGGATCGTCGCCGCGCTGCTCGGCGCGGTGCGGCCCGGCGGCAAGGCGGTCTTCGTCGACTATCACCGGCCGCGGCGGACCCATCTGCTGCGGCCGGTCATGGATCTGATCTTTGCCCGCCTGGAGCCGTTTGCGCGCGCGCTCTGGCACCGCGCGATCGCCGACTATGCGGGCCCCCTCGGCGCCGGCTTCGAGTGGCGCAAGGAGACGCTGTTCGGCGATCTCTATCAGGTCGTCGTGGCGACCCGCCGATAGTCCTCGGCGGCGTTCCGGGCGGAGCGCGCGAGCGAGTCGGCCTGCCGCTCGAAGGCGGTCACGATCTCGCCGAACATGGCGCCGAAGAGCCGCGAGGCGAGCCCGGCCAGGATCGGATTGCTGAACTCGTATTCCGCCGCGAAGGACACCGTCGTCCGGTCGCGGCTCTGCGGCTCGAAATCCCAGGCGACGCGCAGATAGTGGAACGGCCCGTCGATCGCATCGACCTTGACCGAGCGCCGGTCGTGATCGGCGACCGTCCGGTTGGCATAGCCCACCTGCAGCGCCGACCAGCCGACGGTCATGCGCGAGATGACGACGGTCCGCGTCGGGCTCACCGCGTCGCGCAGCAGCACGCGCACGTCGCGGCAATGGGGGACGAAGCGGGGATAGCGCTCGACGTCGAGGACGAGCGCGAAGAGCTCGCTCCAGCCGTGCCTCATCGGCCGGACGATGCGGACGTCAGTCAAGCCGGCACCGGAGCGCAAGCAGCCCCCGCCTCGGATCGAACCCGCGAGGATAGCTAGGGTCGTTCCCCTCGGGGTCAATCACGGCGATCTCTGCGGAAATAGGGCGCATGGCTCTCTATGCGCCCGGACCGCGGACGACGCTATGATGTAGGTCAACATCGTCACCAGGGGCAGCACATGGCGATCCTTATCCTGGGTCTGATTCTCTTTCTCGGCGGCCACGCCTTCACCATGTGGCGGCCCGCCCGCGCCGCGGCGGTCGGCCGTCTCGGCGAGCCCGCCTACAAGGCGCTCTACTCGCTGCTGGCGCTGATCGGTCTCGCGCTGGTGGTCTATGGCTACGGCCAGTATCGCGCCGCCGGCATGATCCCGGTCTGGCAGCCGCCCGGCTGGACGCGGCACATCACGATGCTGCTGATGCTGCCGGCGCTGATCCTGCTGCCGGCGGCCTATATTCCCTCCCCCCTCAAGGCGGCGGTGAAGCATCCGATGATCACCGCCGTCAAGACCTGGGCCTTCGCGCATCTCCTGGTGCGCGGCGATCTCGGCTCGATGCTGCTGTTCGGCGCCTTCCTCGCCTGGGGCGTCAGCGCCCGCATCTCGATGAAGCGCCGCGCGCCGGATCCGGGGGCGCCCGCCGGCTGGGGCGGCGACGCGCTCGCCGCCCTGATCGGCGTCGCCCTCTATGCCGGCGTCATCGTCTGGTTCCACCCCGCCGTCATCGGGGTGGCGCTGCTGCCGCGATAGGGAAGCGAGCGGCGCGGCTT
>DATKPX010000393.1:0-2740 GCA_035523855.1 Allostellaceae bacterium | reverse complement strand
TCGAGGCCTCGGTGGGCGCCACCCCCACGGCCGCCTTCAACATCACCATCCTGAGCCATCTCATCGGCACGCCGCTGCAGCCGGACCTCGCGGGTCACGTGCTGATGCTGGAGGATGTCGGCGAGGCGATGTACCGGATCGATCGCGCGCTCTGGCACATCACCAGCAACCCGGCGATCCGCCGCGTCGCCGGCATCCGCCTCGGCCGCTGCAGCCTCATCACCGCCAATACGCCGGACTTCGGCCAGGACGAGGAGACGGTGGCGCGCCACTGGTGCGCGGTTTCCGGCATCCCCTATCTCGGCCGCGCCGACATCGGCCACGACACCGACAACAAGGTGGTGCCGTTCGGCACCTGGCGGCCGTAGCCTCAGGGCTGACGGCTACTCCGCCGGCTGCAGCCGCGCCGGCAGCACCTCGAGCTCCTCCGGCCGGTGCGGGAAGAGCAGCGCGCCGACGAAGACCAGCGCGCCGAAGCCCGCCAGCACCAGGAATGTCACCGCAAAGCCGCCGGTGCGGTCGTGCAGCAGCGCCACCAGCGGCACGCCGCAGGCGCTCGCGGCGAAGGAGACGACGTAGCGGAAGGCATAGGCGCGCGCCCGCCATTCGTGGTTGGTGTAGCGCGCCACCATGGCATCGTTGATGGTGACCTGGCCGAAGATGCCGAACATCATGGCGATGGCGAGCGCCAGCATCGCCCATTCCTGCGCCCAGGCGGCCAGCAGCAGCGCCGGCGCCTGGATCAGCGACAGCGGCAGGAACACGGTGCGGAGCGGATAGCGGTCGACGAAGTGGCCGACGATGAGCTGCGCCATGGCGCCGATGACGTAGACAACGAAGACGAGGGCGCCGACGCGGAACGGCGTCGCCGCCAGCAGCGGCAGGCGCTCGTCGAAGACTTTGGGCATGGCGATGGTGGTGGCATTGAAGACCACGCTTCCTGCCATGGTGACCAGCACCAGAACCGCGAAGGCGTGGATTACCACGCTGCGCGGCAGCGGCGCCGCCGCGCGCTTCACCGCCTTCTGCATGTTGCGCTCGTCCGGCACCAGGAGCAGGAAGGCGATGCCGATCGCGATCGCCACCGCGCCCGGCACCACGAAGGCCCAGCGCCAGCCGATCCACTGGGTGATGGCGCCGGTGACCAGCGCCGCGAAGGCGACGCCGAGATTGCCCCAGACGCCGTTGACGCCGATGGTGCGGCCGAGCTTGCCCTCCGCATGCGCCGTCAGCATCGCGGTGCCGACCGGGTGATAGATCGCGGCGAAGGCGCCGACCAGGGTGAGCGCCGCCGCCAGCATGATGCGGGAGCTGCTGAGCGCGGTCAGCATGGTGGCAGCCCCCACGCCGATGAAGAACACCGCCAGCATATTGCGCCGGCTCCAGAGATCGCCGAGCCAACCCGCCGGCAGCGAGCCCGCGCCGAAGGCGATGAAGCCGCCCAGCGACAGCGCCAGCAGCTCGCCATAGGAGGAGGTGCCAAAACTCGCGCCCATGCCGAGAACGGCGGTGGGAAAGATCAGCATCACGAGATGATCGAGCGCGTGCGCCACGTTGATGAAGCGGACGATCCGCTGATTGTCGCTGGCCATCGCTCATCCTCTCCGGACACTTCCGACATGGACAGGATAGGCGTGGCGGGTCCACACTGTCCGGACAGTTTTCATCGCGATTCGGACATGGACCAAAATGCCTGGCCGCAGCACGAATCCCGAGGATTATCAGCATGTTCCCCGCCCCGTGGCGGCCATGCCGAAGGATTTCCCCAGCGGCCATACAATCCGCCCGCACCGGCATGCCCGGGCCCAGCTCGTCTATGCCGTCACCGGCGTCATGCGGGTGACGACGGAGAAAGGCGCCTGGATCGTGCCGCCCCAGCGCGCGGTCTGGATGCCCGCGGGAATGCAGCACGAGATCCGCATGAGCGGCCGCGTCGCCATGCGCACGCTCTACATCGAGCCCGCCGTGGCGCCGGCGAGCCTCGATGACTGCACGGTGCTCGAGGTGGCGCCGCTGCTGCGCGCCCTCATCCTCCGCGCGGTGGAAGAGCCCGTGGACTATGACGAGCGGGGCAGCGCGGGGCTGGTGATGGCGCTGATCCTGGAGGAGCTGCGCCGCGTCACCAGGGTTCCGCTCCGCATTCCCCTGCCGGCGGATGCGCGGCTGGCCGCGCTCTGTCGCGCGCTCCTCGACGATCCCGCGGCGACGGCCACTCTCGACGGCTGGGCCGAGCGCGTCGGCGCCAGCGCCCGCACCCTTGCCCGCCTCTTCCAGCGCGAGACCGGCATGGGCTTCACCCAGTGGCGCCAGCAGGTGCGTCTCGCCGAGGCGGTGAGCCGGCTCGCCCGAGGCGAGCCGGTGGCGCTGGTGTCGGAGCATCTCGGCTATGCCAGCGCCAGCGCCTTCACCGCCATGTTCCGCCGCGCCCTGGGTGCTACGCCCCGCCACTATCTCGCCCGAGGCATCGATGCCCGCGCCTGACGTCCTTCCCGCCTCCGCCGCCCTCGTCATCATCGACCTGCAGAAGGCGATCGATGCGCCCTATTGGGGGCCGCGCAACAATCCGGATGCCGAGCGGAACGTGGCAGCGCTGCTGGCGCGCTGGCGCGAGACCGGGCGGCCGATCTATCACGTGCGCCACGATTCCACCGAGCCCAACTCCGCCTACCGGCCCGGCCAGGCGGGCAACGACTTCAAGGACGAGGTGAAGCCGCTCGATGGCGAGACCGTCATCGTCAAG